>CBESNZ010000106.1:0-9621 GCA_965531045.1 uncultured Acidimicrobiales bacterium | reverse complement strand
CACTTCACCTCACCTCGTTCGCCGACACCAAGGTGCTGATCCTCGGCCAAGATCCATACCACGGACCGGGACAGGCGCACGGGTTGAGTTTCTCGGTGCCCTTCGGTGTCCGCCCCCCTCCGTCCCTCGCCAACATCTACAAGGAACTCGCCGACGACGTCGGGTTTCGACTCCCGAAACACGGCAACCTCGAATCCTGGGCACAGCAAGGCGTCCTCCTTTTGAACTCCGTGCTCACCGTGCGTGCGCACCAAGCAGCGTCACATCGGGGCCAGGGCTGGGAGACGTTCACCGATCGGGTGATCTCGACGGTCAACGACAAACCCGAGACGGTGGTATTCATCTTGTGGGGGAGCTATGCACGCAAGAAGAAGGCGCTGGTGACCGCCCGCCATCACGTCATTGTCGAGTCGCCTCATCCATCGCCGCTTTCGGCCCACCGAGGGTTCTTCGGGAGCAAACCGTTTTCACGCGCGAACCAAGCCCTCCTCGACGCCGGGCGTGAACCGATCAACTGGCAGATCCCCGACGAAGAAAAGGCTGCGGTCGTCACTTCAGTTTTGTAACGTTCTCGCCGATCCGCAGGTCGGAGTCTCTGGTGAATATCGACTACAAACATCCCGTTGGTTCCGACACTTGGATTTCGCCGTTCATGCGCGGCTCCGGACTGCTCAAATGGTCGTCAAAGCCGTTTGTGAAGCTCGACGTCAAGATCGACTACCTCCCCGACCCTTGCATCATCGCCGCGAACCATCGCTCGATGGCCGACTTCATCGTCGGGCTCACCGCGTGTCACGACTACCCGCGGGCCACCCGCGTCATGGTGTCCGACCGGTACTTCCGGGGCGGCCCCATCACGCAGTTTCTCCGTTACAGCGGTGCCTTCGCCACGCCGAGCAAGAACGCCGGCGAAGCGCTCGATATGGGGATCACAGAACTCCGTCGCGGCAACTCTGCGATCATCATGCCGGAGGGCAAACTGTCGAAGCCTGAAGAGCGCGTCGACGGACTCGGCAAACTCCACCGGGGTGTCTCGATCCTCGGGTCAGAGGCCGGCGTCCCCATCGTTCCCGTCGCCGTTCTCGGGACCGAGGAACTCTGGCGCAACGGAGAACGTCCGACTATTCGGCCGTGGCGCCGACCGCGGGTACTGATCGAGGCCGGAGCGCCACTCACCTTCGTCGCCGACGATCACGACACCAATCTGTCCCAGCTGCGCACGGCGCTCGCTGACCTGTTGGCCGGCCTCGAGAAGAAGCGCATCGAAAACGGTTGGGAACTCGGATAGCCGTCGTTCCTCGGCGCTGGGGCGCCTGCCGTTCCTCGGCCTGGCGGCCTCGTCACTTACGGAGTATTTTGCTGCGCAAAATACGTCCCCTACCGGGTAGCCAGTGGTTCCTCAGCATGGTTGCTGTCGTTTCTCGGCGCTAATGGTTGTGCTTTGCGGCTTCGAGTTGTTTGTTCTTGCGTTCGCTGAAGATGATCGCAGCAGCGAGCATCGCCACGATGATGCCGAGCGAGATGTAGGTGTTGAGGTGGTACCACTGGGTGATCGACATCTTGATACCCACGAAGATCAGAATGCCACCCAAGCCGTGTGACAGATAGTGGAAGCGCTGGCGAGCGTTCGCCAGTAGAAAGTACATGGCTCGAAGGCCGAGAATCGCGAACGCATTCGACGCGAACACGATGTACGGCTCGTTCGAGACCGCAAGCACCGCGGGAACCGAGTCGACGGCGAAGATGACGTCGGTGATCTCGATCACCACCAGCGCCGCCAGCAGTGGCGTGGCGGCCTTCTTCCCGTCGATCCGCGTGAAGAAGTTGTGACCGTCGAACTCCTCACTGACCGGGATGATGCGTTTCAAAAGTCCGAGGCCGGCCTGAGAAGTGTTCTCGCCCTCGTCATCCTTGTGGCGTATGACTTTCAGCCCGGTGTAGATGAGGAACACGCCGAAGAAGATCAAGACCCAGGTGAAGCGGCTGATGAGCGCCGACCCGATGAGGATGAAAACCGCACGTAGGGCCAACGCGCCGAAGATGCCCCAGAACAACACACGGTGCTGGTACTTGAGCGGGATCGCCATGGTCGTGAAGAGCATCGACCACACGAACACGTTGTCGACGCTGAGCGACTTCTCGATGAGGTAGCCGCTGATGTACTCGCCGAAGGCCTCTCCGCCCCACGCATACGCCACCACGGCCCCGAAACTGAGCCCGCACATGATCCAGATGAGCGATTCGGTCAGCGCCTCACGAGGTGTTGGCTCGTGGTCGTCGCGATGGCGATAGAGGTCGATCGCCAACATGGCGAAGATGACAACACCCAGGGCGACCCAGGCGAAGGTCGAAACTTCGATGTCGACAAACTTGTCGCGAGAAGACTCAAGAGCGAACAGCACGACCGCAGTCTATGGGGCCACGCCGGCACGTTTGAGCCGGCGAGCAGCAGGTATCGGGGCTAATAGTTGCGCAGGTCGCAATACGGGTTGGCCGGATCCTTGGGTTCCCAGAACGCCACGAACGTGGCTTCGAACAGGATGGCGAACAGGGTCCAAGGTTCTTCGGCGCCGTCGGGTCCGGTTGGGCGTTCGATGTCGGCGAGATAGTCGCTGTACCCGTCGCGCATGACCGTGCCGTCGACCAGGGATGCCATTGCGGTGGCGAAGTGGTGCGGCTCGTAGTGCGCCTTCAGTCGATACCCAAAAAGTTCACCGAACGTGGCGTACATCTCGATGAACCGTTTCGACAGGCTCGCCTCACCCGATCGCAAAGCGTCGCGCTCGTCGGGGAGTTGATCGGCCGGAATGGAACGCAGGGCGCCGGACATGGCCGTGATGACGGCCCGTTCGCGTGACGCGGCGACATCGAAGAAATTGGCGCCCGCCGAAACACGGATGATGCTTCGCATCGCCAGGGTCCGAACTGCGACATCGGCGGACTCCAGCGCGTCGGTTTGGCGGGTGAGCTCGGCCGTGGCCGCCGCGACGGTGGAGTCGTGCTGCTCCTGGCGAGCGGGCCGTTGGACGACGTCCTTGAGCACATCGCGCCGCATCGTTTCCTGCGGATTGAGTGCGTTATCGAACAGCGATCGGTACGCCGTGGCGCGCGACACTCCGGCCGCCTCGATGATGTCGGCCAGCTTCAGTCGTTCGACCCCGGTGCCGAGCCCCGCCTCGAGGAGATCGTCGACGCCGGTCTTTATCAGCAGGGCGCGAACATCTTGGAGCGTAGATTCGGGGCCGGGCTTGGTCATGGGTGGGTATCCGGTTCGGCAGAGGGAGCGCTGAGTCTGGCACGGGGTCGGTACCACGCGACGTCGCGCTATGTGCACAATCTAATAGTGGCCGCCCAAGAGCACCTATTTTGCAGGGTGTGGGATCTCGCCAAAGTGCTCGATGAGCTTCGCCTCGGCGTCGTCTCCGAACAGGATTTCCGACACTTCGCGCAGGCCCGACGACGCGCGCACGATGTCGTCGGGAATGACGAGCGAGATCTTCGATCGGCGGCGCAGAAAGTCGTCGAGCTTTGTGACCATCTCGGTGTCGGCGGCATGGTGGAGTTCGACCCGAAGGTAGTCAGCGCTTTCCATGATGTCGTCGGCCATGCGCGGATCGGCCCGTATGGCGTCGAGCATGTCGAACGCCCGGCGCCCGTATCGTCGCCACAATCGATCCGAGAGCGGCTCGACGTCGGGTTTCTCGCGGAAGTCGTCGAGCTTCATGAGGCGAGTCTGACGGTAGAACTCGTCGCGGCTCGCCTTGTTCGGTTCGCCGTACCAGGCTTTGGTGTCGGTCTCGAGGGGGATGCCCAACGACTGGACCTCCTCGGCGATCTCGTCGCCGACGTTGAGGCAGTCGGTGATCTTGCCGCCGAAGATCGTGATGACGCCCTGACGATTGTCGACCTCGATCTCGTGCTTGCGCGACAGCGAGGTCCAATCGACTTCGGTCTTGTCGTCGCCGTCGTGCAACACCACCAACGCCCGCACGCCGCAACGTTCGGAAATGATGTCGTCGGTCGTAATCGGGGCCTCGAGATCGAGCCGTGCATTGATCTGGGTCAGGAGGAACTGGCGGTCTTCGTCCGTGACCTCGGTGTACGCACTGGAAACCCGATCGTCGGTCGTTCCGATCACCGAACGCCGGCCCATCGGAAGGACATAGAACAGCCGCTGTGTGTCGTCGAAAAATGCCAGCACCCGATGCTGATCGGTGATTTGGGGAACGACGAGATGGATGCCCTTCGAGTACACGATGCGATGTTCGGTGTGCGTGTTCCAGGACTGGTTGAGGCCGTCGACGAACGGGCCTGCCGCGTTGATGATCACCTTGGCGGTGGCGTAGATCGCTTGATCGCCTTCGACGTCGTGAAGCTCGAGCTGCCAGCTGTCGTTGCGGCGATGAGCGGCCCGGAGCTCGACATAGTTCGCTGCTACCGCGCCGACGTCGATCGCCGATCGAATGAAACCGAACACGAATCGCGCATCGTTGTCCTTGAGGATCGCGTCGCGGTATTCGATGCCGCCGCGAACCGTGTCGGTCTTGATCGCCGGCTCGATCTTCTTGATCTTGGCGGCGGAGAGCCGGCGCGGGTGCTTGGTCCTGAAGTTGCCGATCGCCCAGTAGGCGAGTGTGCCGAGGCCAGCCAGACTGGGGCCGTGCGGCGAGGTTTCGTCGAGGGCGGCCAAGAACGGCGTCTCGACGATGTTGTCGGGGTAGGCCTTCATCAGGCGGTTGCGCGACAGACAGAGTTTCCGGACCAGCGGGAGCTCGTAGTTCTCGAGATACTTGAAGCCACCCCACACCATGTTCGACGACTCTTGGCTGGTGAATCCGGCGAAGTCGCCGCGGTCGATGACGGCAACGCGAGCACCGCGGCCGGCGAGGACGGCGGCCGATACCGCTCCATTGATGCCGCCGCCGACGATGACGACGTCGAAGTTGCCACCGTCGAGGCGATCGAGATTGGTTGAACGAAGACTCACGCGCTCAACGGTATCCGCCTCGGTTTCGAAGCTGGTGAGCGTTTCGATGCGACGTCCGGACGCCCGTGCCCGGCCGAGTTCGGCTAGGCGGTAGCGGGCTCCTTGATGGTTTGCAGGACCAGCACGGCGATCACATAGGCACCGAGGCCGAGGTAGAGCACCGTTTGGAACCCGAGCGCCATGCCGAGGATGGTCGTGAGCACGGAGCCGATCACGGAGAAGAATCCGTTGATCGCCCAACCCCAGGCGACGTATTCGTCGCCGCGGTTCGAGAGGTTTGACACCGCCCGAAGGCCGAGCGGCATGAACGCGCCAAGACAGAGTCCGAGTGGGGCCAGCGCCAGGAATGCCACCACGACCCGGACCGTCAACGACGACGGCAGCAGGGCGTCGGTCAAAGCGGTGAGTCCGTACTGGTAGAAGAGCGTGAGGCCGACGAGCACCGCGAGCAGCACACCCACGACCTTCCGCCCGTGCTCCTGATAGCGGCCGCTGAGTAGTGCGCCGAACCCGGTGAACAACAAGATCGACGCCAACGTGACGGTCAGCGAATACGTGGGATAACCGAGGAAGAGCGTGAGCTTCTGGATCATCGTGATCTCGAAGAACATGAACCCCAGACCAAGGGTGGCGAAGTACGCCGCGCTGCGCTTCTTCTGTGGCAGCTCCGACCACGTGTCCCGAATGAATACGAATGGCAACAGGAGGAAGAGCGCGGCGAACAGGGCGGAGAATCCGAGCAGCAGCAAAAGCACCCGCTCGCCCACGGAGTCTTCGGGGTCCCGGCGATCGATCGGGTCGAAGATGTTTCCGAGCACATCTCCGAAGCCGGTGAAATGCCAGAAGAACGGCGAATTGTCGGTGATGGCCGACACCTCGTAGGGGTAGTCGTCAAGAAAGGACTCGAGCTCGGGACCTTCGAGCTGAATCACCTGGTTCACCGGGCCACTGGCGAGGGTCACATTGGGCGCCGCTTGCGGGACCGAACTGGGAACCTTGCTGACGCTGGTGAGGAAGAGGTCGACCTCGGTCGCGGTGAAGGGCTCGCGTTTCACCATGATCGTCGACAGGGGAGCGACCGCTTCTCCGGGGGTCGTCGCAACCAGCAAGTGATTCCGATGGTCGGCCACGCCGATTTCCTCGAGGGCGGCTCGGGCGGTCGCGGCGTAGCGGGCGGTGCGGTTCGGTTTCTCGTCGAACACGAACTCGCCGAACTGGGCCACGATGATGCCGTCGTCGGACAGGTGCTCAAGGGCGTCGACGATCATTTCCTGCGTGTACAAGTAGCTTTCGGACAAGACGAAGGCGCCGGAAGACGCCGCATTGTTGGCGGCATAGCTGTCGGGGGCGACGAACCAAATGAGGTCGTACACATCGTCGCCTCTGGCCAGAAACGAACGACCGTCGCCAAGCACATAGTTGACGCCGGGCTGCTCGGCGAGGTTGCCCGAGTACTCGGCCATGGTGTCGGTGACCAGTCCGTGGGTGACGGGGTTGAGCTCGACGGCGTCGATGTTCTCCGCACCGAAGTAGAGCGAGGCCAGGATCTCGTGGCCGCCCGCTGCCCCGATGATCAGTTGCCGCTCGGGCGGCTCATCGAGCACGTCGAAGGGCATGCGCCGGAAGTCTTCGTCGAAGCGGGTGAGGCCGGCGAGATTTCCGTCGAAGGCGTAGATGCCAGAGCCGATCAGGCCATCGTGATACAGCAGCCGGACCCCGGGCTCGGTGTCTTCGGCATCGACGCGAAACACCGGACCCCAGTCGGACTCGAGGGCCCCGTCACCGGGCCCCGAGGGTTTGCCGTCTTCAGGGCGAACGTCGGGAAGCACGCCGGGGGCGACGACCAGCACGGCCATCACTGCCGCGAGCACCGCCCCAGTGCCTCGCCAGAACGCCGGACCGCCATGCAGTACCCAGACCCCGGTGAGGGCGAGGATTGCTCCGGCGAGGAAAATCGAGGCCGGTGGTCCAATGGTGCGTTGCAGGAAGACCGCGATGAGACAAGCCAAGCCTGCTCCGAGAAGGTCGGCGAAATACAGACGGTCGATTCGTTCGGCGCCGCGGCCGAACAGCGTCGAGATCATCACACCGATCGACAGGAACGTGGCGAACAGCATGAAACACAACACCGCGAGCAAGACGACGTTCTTGTACGAGGCTCCGGTGCCGTACTCCCAAATGAGCGCCGTGTGGATCGGCAGGTACGCAATGACGACGAAGCCGAGGAGCACCGACGCTGCGGCCAGCACCGATCCGACCCCCATGATCATGCGGGTCGTGGCTGCCCGGAGGCGAGCGCTGATGGCCACGAACACGCCCCCCGAGCCAATGCCGAGCAGCGCCAGGCCGATCACCAAATACGTGTAGTAGTAGTACAGCTTGAACGAGACGACCCGCGTGTAGCTGATCTCGAGCAGCAGCGCGGCAAAGCTGATGAGCAGGATTTCGACGTAGTAGGTGCGACCGTCGGCGACGGTGTCTTCGGTTGTGGTCATTGGATGGGTCAGGCCTCGGGGTCGTGGCGGTACCAGTCGACATCTTCTGCCGGAAGCAAGTCGTTGCCGAGGATCGCATCGGCCGCCCGTTCAGCGATCATCATCGTGGGAGCGTAGATGTTGCCGTTGGTCAACGTCGGCATCACCGAAGCATCGACGACCCGCAGGCCATCGACGCCGTGCACTCGAAAGGTGTCGGGGTGAACTACGGCCATGTCATCGGTGCCCATCCGAGCGGTGCAGGAGGGATGCAACGCGGTCTCGCCGTCCCTGCGGACCCAATCGAGAATCTGTTCGTCGGTCTCGACCGTCGGGCCGGGCGAGATCTCGCCGTCGTTGAACGGGTCGAATGCCGGCTGGGTGAGGATCCCACGAGCGACGCGAATCGACTCGACCCATTCCCGCTGATCCTGCTCGGTCGACAGATAGTTGAACCTGAGCGCGGGTTTCCGACGGGGGTCGGTCGACGTGATACGAACCGATCCGACGGCGTTCGAGAACATCGGCCCCACGTGCACCTGGTAGCCGTGGCCGGGCTCTGGCACCGACCCGTCGTAGCGAATGGCGATGGGCAAGAAGTGGAACATCAGATTGGGCCACTCGACGTCGTCGTTGCTGCGAACGAATCCCCCCGCCTCGAAGTGGCTGGTGGCGGCTGGGCCCCTTCGAAACAACCACTGCAGGCCGATCCATGGCCGCTTCCACTTTGCGAGGCTCGGGCTCATCGACACCGGCTGTTTGCAGCGATATTGGATGTACACCTCGAGGTGATCCTGCATGTTTTCGCCAACGCCGGGAACGTCGGCGACCACGTCGATGCCGTGTTCGCGCAGGAGCGCTGCGGGTCCGACGCCGCTGAGTTGCAGCAGCTGCGGGGAGTTGATCGCTCCGCCGCAGGTGATGATTTCTTCGCCGTGCACTACGTGCGTGCGGCCGAAGCGGCGGTATTCGACGCCGACCGCCTTGTTGCCTTCGAACACGATGCGGTTGGTGTGCGCCAGGGTTTTCACCGTGAGGTTTGGGCGCTTCATCACCGGGTGCAGGTACCCCCGGGCCGCGCTGACGCGCCGGCCGCGAAAACGATTGGCGTCGAATGCGGCGAAGCCTTCCTGCTTGTAGCCGTTGACGTCGGTGGTGCGGCCGTACCCGGATTGCTCGCCCGCCTGCAGCCAGGCTTGAAAGAGGGGACTCAGCGCCGGACCGCGCTCCATGGTGAGCGGTCCTTGATCACCACGATAGGCGTCGGCCCCGGCCAGGCAGTTCTCGAGTCGCTTGAAGTACGGAAGGCAGTCTCGATAGGTCCAGTGTTCGAGGCCCGGCAGCCTCGACCAGCGTTCGTAATCCATCGGGTTCCCCCGTTGGAAGATCATGCCGTTGATGCTGCTGGATCCCCCGAGCACCTTGCCGCGGGCGTGGTAGATCCTGCGGCCACCCATGTGGGGCTCTGGTTCGGATTCGTATTTCCAGTCGTAGAAGCGACTGCCGATGGGGAACGCCAGCGCGGCCGGCATGTGGATGAACACGTCGAACTTCCAGTCGGGCCGACCCGCCTCGAGCACCAGCACCTCGTTGTTCGGGTCTTCGCTCAGACGATTCGCCAGCACACAACCGGCGCTCCCGCCACCGATGATGATGTAGTCGTAGTTCGTGCTCATGGGGTTCCGTTCAGCGGCGGGGGAGCGAGGTCTTCGGTCATGGCGGTGACCACGGTCGCCCAGGTTTGCGGAGTGGCGCCCCGGGCCTTCCCGCTCTCCGGATGCCAAAACTCGGAGAAGTCCGAGGTCTGTACGGCGAGTTGGGTCTGGTTGGCGATGGCGGCGGCCAGCGTCGGCCGTCCCTGGCGGTGGGCCGCGAACCAGACCAGGTAGTTGAGCTGCGGCCACGTCGGGCCGCGCCAGTAGCTGTCCGGATCGTAGGTCGGGTGGTCACGCCAGACGTAGCGTGGGCCATAGTCGGCGCCGAACTTGGCGGGATCCTCGAGTTGTCCCATCGCCACCGCGACGCGGTCGCCGGCGGTGCTGCACAGGCTCGGCATCACGCCATCGAGCGTCGGAACGGTCTGGGATGCGCCGCTGCCGATGATGGCTTTGTCCTGCCACAAGCCGCTCTCGGGTGCCAGAGTTCGTCGTCGATCGCCGC
>CBESNZ010000105.1:0-9640 GCA_965531045.1 uncultured Acidimicrobiales bacterium | reverse complement strand
CCACCCTCGGCTTCAGCGGGGGTGTTGCCCCCTACGCGGCAACGATCGATTGGGGCGACGGCACCTCATGCACGACTCCCGCGGCCGACTGCACGGTGACGGATCCGAGCGGCCTCGCCCCCGGTTCGATTACCGGCACGCACAGCTACGCGGCGCCTGGCGCCTACAGCGTGACGATCACGGTGACCGACGGCCAGGGTGATTCTGTCGCCGGCACCGCCATCACCGATGTGTGCACCATCACCGGCACGGACAGCAGCGAGTGGATCTTCGGAACCAGCGGTGCCGATGTGATCTGCGCCAAGGGCGGCAACGACGTGATCCTCGGCGGTGGCGGCGCCGACATCATCTACGGCGACGGCGGCAACGACTACATCGCAGCCGGTAGCGGCGGCGACCTCGTCTACGGCGGCAGCGGCAACGACTACATCATCGGCAATTCAGGCGACGACGTACTGTACGGACAGAGCGGCGACGACTGGCTGTTCGGTGTGGGTGGTGACGACGTCCTCCGTGGCGGCAACGGCGACGACTACTTGTTCGGCGGCTCGGATGACGACGATATTCGCGGCAACGGCGGCGACGACTGGTTGCGCGGCGACAGCGGTGACGACGTTCTCCGTGGTGGAAACGGTGACGACGACATCCGCGGTGGCTGGGGCAACGACATGATGTACGGCCAACGACACGACGACTACCTCGGGGGCGGCCCGGGCAATGACACGGCGAATGGCGGCCCGGACTACGACGTGTGCTGGGCCGAGTCCGAATCCGCGTGCGAGGTGTAACCCGCTGTAGTCAGGCGCTGGAGCCGGGGAGGAACTCGGCGACGCCGATAACGCCCAACGACCCGAGGATCGCTCGGGCTTGTTGATCATGATGGTCGCTGTCGATGCCCGCATTGGCCAGTTCGATGTGCGTCAACGACGCGAGGAAGTCGTCACCACTCGTAATGGCCATGACGAGGCTGTCGATGAACAGCCGTTCCGCATCGGCTATGTCACCGTCGAGAAATGCCAACGCACCGAGTATTCGCAGCACTCGGGAGAGGGCCTTGGTGTCGTCGGTTTCGTCGGGGTTGGACGGCAGCTCCGCTCGGAGTGCGAGCGCGTCGCGCCGAGCCGACGCGTGGTCCCCGGCCAGCATGTATGACTCTGCGAGGCGCAGGCGCATCTCGAGGACGAAGTCGGACGCCCCGAGTCGTTCGAAGTGGTCCCGTGCCTCAGCGAGCAACGGCACCGCTTGATCGGGTTGCCCCGACCGAGCGAGGGCATACGCGAGATTCCCGCGGGCCACGCCAATGCCGATCGCGAATGCGCTCGCGGTCCAGGCCCGGAGGATGTCGCTGAAGATCTCGATCGCCTCGGCCCAGTGGCCCTGGTCAGCAAGCACCTCGGCCAGGTTGTTCTGGCCGATCTGCGCCTCGATCTTGTCCCCGGATCGACTCGCTGCCGCGCTTGCCTCTCGATAGCGCTGGGCGGCGGTCACCCAGTCGCCCAAGAAATGGGCTGCGATTCCCATCGTGCCGAGCACCCGCGACACCGAACGGACGTCACCGATCGCGTCGTACATGTCTCGAGCGCGGTCACCATGGTGTTTCGAGCGCGAATCGCGCAAGTACGTGTGGGCGAGCTGCAGACGCTCGTGGGCCTTTGCGATAATAGGAAGGTCGCTCGTCCGCGTGGCGTCGATGAGCGCTCTTGTCGCCAGTCGGGCGCAGGCGCGGTGGTTGGTCTGGCGGTGACGAACACCGGCCTGGGCCAGATATATCGAGGCTCGTTCGTGGGCCAGGGCGGGGTCGTCGACCTCTTCTGGCAGCAGCCGAAGGGCCCGGTTGTACCAGCGCATGGCCTGCGTCGAGTTGCCGGTCCGCTCTCGCAGGTCTCCCTCTTTCCGCATGACTCGCAGCTCGTCCGCCAATGACGGTGCATGACGTTTGGCCCGTCGAAACCCGGCGGAGGCTCGAGGGAAGTCACCCGTGAGGTACCAGGCATCGCCGAGCTGCTCGTTCACCTCGAATCGACCGGCGTCATCCACCGCCGGTAGGTGACGTCCGGCCTGCTCGGCCCGAGCGAGGGCCTCGGCCGCCTCTTGACTTGCTCCCTGCCGGCTCGACGCCTGACCCGCCTCCCGGGAGTATCGCCACGACCGTTCGTAATCGTTGGCGCGATGAAAGTGCATCGACAACACCATCGGGTCGGCTTGGGCGCCGCTCGTCGCTGACTGCTCGAGGTGCTCGCCGACGATCTGATGCAGTTGACGCCGGCGTTTGAACGGCAATCCTTCGTACGCGGTCTCGTGATACAGCCCGTGCGTGAACGACCAACGGTCGCCCGAGCCCACTTCGATCAATCCTTCGAGGTCGACGATCACGTTGGGGTCGATGTCCGGCGCAACCGACCTTGCAACCGGGACCAGATCCTGCATCATGAACTGCGGCCCGATTACCGCCGCGATGCGAAGTACCAACCGCTGTTCCGGTTCGAGATCGTCGATGCGGTCACCGATGAGTTCCTCTACCGAGCCCGGAAGTTCGGTGCGGCCCTCACTGACCGCTGTTGCCAACTCGATGACGAACAGCGGGTTGCCGTGTGACCGCTCGACGACGAGGTCGACCTCGTGATCGCGCAACGGTCGGCTGCTGGCGTCGATGGCGAGCCGGCGGATGTCGTCGGCGTCTAGGGGCTGCAGGTCGATGCGCTGGACATGTTCCAAGTCCGCATCGAGGGACCAGCTCGACTGTGGACGGCTCGTGAGGAGGACGGTCCAGTCGCGTTTCGCAGAAGCCTCGCACAGGTAGGCCAGGAGGTCGCCGGACGCGGCGTCGATCCAGTGCACATCCTCGATGAGCAGAGCCACTGCGCCCGACATGGCCAGATCGATGAACTCGACCAGCGTCTCGTGCATTCGAAACCGCCGGAACTCGGCGTCGATAGCGTCCACCTCTGGCGTGGCCGGGACGTCGGCGCCGAACGGAATCGCGAGCAGCGGCAGGAGCGGCGTGAGGTTTGGCGCGCTGGCGGCCACCATGGCGGACAGCCGCGCACCGGCTTCCTTCGGACCATCGGAACCACTGAGCTCCAACGCATTCCAGAACGCGGGGCGAAAGACGCTGTACGGCGTGAACTGGTTGTACTGACTGCATGTGCCCCGAACGACCCGACCGGGGGCGGCGCCGCGGACCGCTGCGTCGAGCACATGGGATTTCCCCACGCCGGCGGGGCCCGAAAGTTGCACAACCCTCCCGCCGATGAGCAGAGCGTCTCGCAGCACCTGCAGTTCGTCATCTCGGCCGACGAATGCCGTCGTCGCCACCCCCCGCCGATGCTCGCCGGTCGCCTCCTCCACCCGGTGCGCAACGATGGGCTCGGCCTTGCCCTTGACCCGAAACGGCTCGAGCTCGGTGGTTCGGAAAACCTCGCGGGTGTCGCGTACAACGTCTTCGACCGCGACAACCTGGCCGGGCTCGGCCTTGCCCAGCATCCGGGCCGCGGTATTCACCGGGTCGCCCATGAGTGTGTACGTACGCCGGTACGAGCTGCCGAGGAATCCGGCAAACACGCGACCGCGCTGCACCCCGATCCGTACCGCAAACGGCGTCGGCATCGCGGCGATCTGGAGTGCCGCGGTGAGGAGGGCGTCGCTGGTGTTGCCGCTCGTCAACGGCGCGCCGGCACACAGCACGAACTTGACACCATCCGGAGCGATGTCCGTGTGCAGTACGGTGACACCGGCCGCGTCGCAGGCCGACACGATGGAGTCGACGCCGAACCCGAGCACATCGGCGAAGTCTGCTCCACCATTTCGCATGGCAGCCTCGAGGCCCTGGACCATCACGAATCCCACGGTTACGAGGCGATGTTCTCCGCCGAGCTCGGCGAACGCCGAGAGCTGCTCGATGACTGCGTCGGGAACGAACTGCGCAAGGTCGGCGCCGGGGTCGTCACGAACCGTCGTTCCGATACGGGCCGACTCATCGACCGCAAGAGCGACGATGCCGCCATCGTGTTCGTCACCGATCTGACCGGCATCGAGATGTGCGGCGATCGCCGGGCTCACCAGGGTCTCGCCCGACCCGGCAGCGGCCTCGAGCCGGATGACCTCGCTCGCCGCATCGCCGATGACCAAGAGTTCCCGGTAACTAGATCCAACGACGAACACGTCGAACGGACCGTTCGAACAACCGACGGTCATCGACAGTGACGCCCGCTTTGCCGCCCCCGACGACATGAGAGCCTGTTGCATGGCCAGTCCCGCCCCGGCACAACGGACCTCGTGTCGATCCCCGCGGAACAAGATGAGCAGGGCGTCGCCACCAAACTTGATGACCTCGCCTCCGAAGTCGTACGCAGCGTCGATCATCGCCGTGAAGCATTGATTGATCAGGTCGGTGATTTCTTCGGCGCCGGCCTTCCCTTTGCCCGCCAGGCGTTCCGACAATGCCGTGAACCCCGAGATGTCGGCGGACAGCATCGATCCGTCGAGTTCCACGCCGAGGTTCGCGGGCTGTGCATCGCCGTCGGTGGGTCGACTCAACTCGGCGGCCAAGCGCGGCACGAAGGGCGCGAGCACGCTCGTGTCTTGCCAGTCTTGCGGAGTCATAGGTGCCTGTCCTGCGGTACCGCCCAGTACCCCGACCCATGGTACCGCGATGCCCGCACGAGCCGAAAAGGCGGTGCCAGCCGAAAGCAGGTGCCAGCCGAAAGAAGGTCCTAGGCGAAAGGAGGTACTAGCCGACCAGGATCGCCGCGATCACGACGAGGATGAGCACGACGAACACCGCGGTAGCGAACGCGTTTCGGATTCTTTGGTAGCGGCGCCTGGTGGCGCCGATCACCTTGGTGGTGGCACCTTCGGCCGGGCTTTGCCGATATCGGGCCTCTCCAAGCGTGGTGGCCGCGGACCCCGCCGATTTTTGCCGTGCCGGCCCGCTCGCGTCCTCGCCGAGCGATGCAGCCCAAGGGGAAGCATCGGCACCAACGGTTGCGTGGACCTGGGGCGCTTCGATATCGATGATCGTGCAATCCTCGGGACCGCAAATCGCTCCGTCGACCGCGCCGGATATGACGACGTGGCCCCCGTCGTTCACGACGTCGCCCCCGACGAGACCGATGAGCTGCACCGTACCCCCGAGCACCGTGACGTTTCCGCCGACGATTCCCGTGGCGGTGAGCGTGAGGCGACCGTCCTCTACGACGACATCGCCGGTTACCGCGCCACTGATCGCGGTGTAGCCATCGGCAACATGAATATCACCAGCGTGCGTGTCTTCGATGTGTCTCACGGTGCCTGCCGACCGTCGGGGATTCGATCAGGTGTCCATTGTACCCAGGTCTCTGCGTCCGACTTCAAGACAGGGGTTGTGTCGGCCGCCTGGGGTACGTCGTTTCGGGAACCGAAATACACCGCCAGCCACAACAGGCCGGCGGCCAGCGCGAGTGCAGCGAGGGTCCAGACGAAGCGCCACCAACGTCGAACCCGGAGCCCGGGGTTCGGAGATGCCGGTGCGTATTTCCAGGGCATGACCGGTCGGCGCCCCGCTCCCCCACGAAATTGCCGCCATTTCGCGTGGGCACCATCGGGATCCGACCGCGACGTGATAGTCGACACCCGCCTTGGCTCCGGGGGCGGCGCCGGTGGTTCGATCGGTTCGAGGGCGGGTTCGATGGGCGGGCGACCAACGATTGCCGACGACGAGACTTCGATGCCGTGACCGCCACGCAGCGCACCCCCGACCGAGCCGGCGACCACAACCCGACCGCCATGGTTCACGATGTCGCCATGCACGGTGCCGTAGATGTTGGCCAGACCGTCGTGCACGATGACGTCTTCGAGCACGGAGCCGGTCAGCGTGAACCTTCCTGCGGCCACCTCGACCGATCCGGCGACGATGCCACTCACCCCGACGTACCCATCGACCACGAGATCACCGTCGAAGTCCGTGGTGATGTGTTTCATACTCGGGTCCGCCTGTCTGCTGCGCCGATGCTCGACGGGAAGCACGCCGCTGCCGATACAAGTATCAGGGCGTCACGATATCGAACACCTCGTCGCCATTGCCACACCGGTCGAGCAGCCGGCCGAGCATCGCTGCTTCGTTCGACGTCACCGACAGCGACCAACGAGCTTTCTTGTTGATCCAAGCGCTCGCATAGGCGCATGCTGCGTCTTCCGACGGTTCCCACGCAATCGACCCAGCGGCCTCGCGTTCCGCAGCGGTCGCGGCTGCGACGACGAAGAGGTCGCCGGGCTCCGTCTCGTTCGCATACGTGGACAGTTCCACGGGCGACCATGCCCACCCTCCCGCTTCGTGGACGTTCTCGAACGGCACGATCGGTTCGACGACCATGTCGCCCGGCCCGGGTATCGCCTCGCCGGTCCACCCGTCGACCCACGTGCCCGTCACGACGGTGCACCAGTCGAGGGAGAATGCCGTCACGCCGGTGCTCGCAGCAACCGCCACGTCGGTATCGGTCATGCGACAGTCGCCGTCAGAGTCTGTCCATCTGAACGCGCCTGGCAGGAATTCCGTGTCGGGTTGCGACGCATCGTCGATCAGCAGTCCTGCCAAGAGGAGCCGAACTGCCGTGGTCGCCGGGGCTTCCACAAGAAGTTCGCTCGTCGCCACGACGGTGGTGGCCGGCGGCACCGAATCGGTTGGCGGGGTTGTCCCTTGGCTCTCGGTCCGCCCCAAGACCGCAGTCGACGGTTCAGCTTTGGAGTCGAGCAGCCCGGACACCAGGACGCCGCCTGCCGCCAGCACCAACAGTCCAAAAGCGGCGCCGACGGCGAGCAACCGGCCGGAACCATGACGCAGAAATCGAAGTCGCTGTGCGCGGCGAACATCCGCGACTCGGGAGCGCAAGCGAGATGTCGAGGACTCAACGATCGGCGATGGCGTCGTCGCTTCGAACCGGACGTCCGCCAGCGCGCGGGACGGCGCCGTCACCGGCGGGCCGCCCAGCCCGGTCAACGCTCCGGGATCGATCCGGGTCGTGCTCCGGTGGCCCTCGACCGTGCCGCGCACCGACCCGTAGATGACGACGTCTCCGTCGTGGTTGATGACGTCGCCACCGACACTTCCGTGAACGAGCACGCGCCCGGCGACGACGACGAGGTCCCGAAGGACCATGCCGTCTCGCTCGATGATGGTCGTGCCGTCGCGCACGTGCGCCGACCCGCGCACCACGCCGTCGATCGTGGTGTCATCGCTAATGATCAGATCGCCGTCAAAGGGGAAGTCGACGCGCATGGGCACCATTTCTGCCGAATTATGCAGCGATCATAGTCAGACCGGCGGCGAAACAGCGCAGTCCCGCTCGTCAGGTTCGAACGATCCCTTTGTCGGTCGCCCGCAACGTCGCGCCGGGCAACTCGCCGGTGAGCTGGCCTGATTCGAGGGTGATCTGGCCCGCCTTGACCGTGAACTGGTAGCCGTCCACGTCTTGCAGCAGGCGCTTGCCGCCGGCGGGGAGATCGTGCACCATCCTCGGCGCGTGCAAGAACAGGTTGTCGTGATCGATCACATTGACGTCGGCCAACATGCCGGGAGCCAGAACACCCCGGTCGTGCAGGCTGTACACCGATGCGGTCGCCTGCGTCTGTTTATGAACGACCAACTCGAGTGGCAGGCCCTCGCCACGGGTGCGATCGCGGGTCCAGTGCGTGAGCGCGTACGTCGGAAAGCTGGCATCGCAGATCAACCCACAATGTGCGCCGCCGTCGGACAGGCCCATGATCGACGAGGGATGCGCCATCATCTCTCGAATCGCCTCGTGGTCGTGATCCACATAGCTTCCGAGCGGCGAGAAGATCATGCTCTGGCCGTCCTCCTCGAGCAACCAGTCGTACACGACCTCCTGCGGCGATCGCCCGGTTCGCTCGGCGACCGAAAGGGCAGATGCTTCGCGCGGCGGTTCGTAGTCGGGAGGCGACCCCAACGGATACATCTGATGCCAAGCAGTGGCAAGCAGGGCGGCGGATTTGTTGCCGGTTTCCGGTGCCTGCGCCAACAACGTGGCGCGCAGGTCGGGGTTGCGCATGGCGGCAACCACCTCGGGTAGCGGCTTGCCCCAAAGTGGTCGATACGCGGCGTGAGCCGTGAATGGATGAAAGGAACTCTGCAGGCCGAACAGGAGACCGGTTGGTCGGCACGAAACCTGCGGCGCGATGCGGGAGCCGGTTGCACTCTGCGCAAGCGCGTCGTCGAGCGCGACCCGAAACCCCGTTGGATCGCGCGGCGACTGGGCCAGCGAGTACGTGGTGTCGACGCCACGAGCGGCCAGGTGGGCCAACCACTCCTTCTCTCCGACCATGGTGTCGCGTTCCAATGCGGCGTCGGACACATATTGAAACAGTCCCCGGCCGACGCCGGCCAGAGCGTCGACGATGACGGCGAGTTCGTCGTTGCCCGCGAAGGTGCCGGGGATGTACCCGTGCCGGGAGCGGTGCAGCACCGTGCGAGATGTCGAGAATCCGAGCGCACCATCGCGCACGCCCTCAGCGACAACCTCGGCGATCTGTTGGCACTCGTCGACCGTCAGCTCGTCCTCGTGGGCACGATCGCCGAGGACGTAGGCGCGGACCGCCACGTGGGGAACCTGGGTTGCGAGGTCGATCGTGCGCCGACGCCCGGCGAGCGCATCCAGATATTCGCCGAAGCCCTCCCACTGCCAGTCGATGCCTTCGTGCAAGGCCGTGCCGGGGATGTCCTCGACGGCCTCCATCAGCTCGACGAGAAAGTGTTCGCCACCCGGCCGAACCGGAGCGAACCCGACGCCACAGTTCCCCATGACCGCCGTCGTCACCCCATGGTGCGAGGACGGCAACATCTCGCTGTCCCATACCGCCTGGCCGTCGTAATGCGTGTGCACATCGACCCACCCGGGGGTGACCAGCGCACCGTCGGCAGCGATTTCGCGTCGACCTTTTCCGTCGACGTGGCCAACAGCAACGATGCGGTCGCCGTCGATCGCCACGTCGCCCGTGGTCGGCGCCGATCCTGTGCCATCGACGATGGTCCCGCCCCGGACTACCAAATCATGCATCGCGCCAGACTAGTGGGAGCCGTCGTGTCACTTCATTTCTGGACGGGGACCAGCACGACAGCCGACACGGTCCGAGCGGTTTGCAGCACGGTGGCAACACCGTCTACAACCGACACCGTGGCGGTACCGGCGGCATCCCCCACGAGCACGGCGGCGTACTCGGCACAATCCACCGAGGCCGACCCACCTTGTCCCGGAGCGAGCTCGAAGGTCGTGGGAAGTCCGCAGTCGTTCACCATCGATGGAGAACTCAGAACGATGCCCAGCGCGACGACCGCGTTCGGCCGTTCGGGATCGTGGCCGACGTGCACCGGGCGGATCTGCGTGGTGCCTTCGGGCACCCGAACGAGATGTTGGGTTGTGCCCACGATCGCCTCGTCGGGCAGATCTGCCGTCGGCGGGGTCGCACCGAGCGACACGCCGTTGGCATCGAAGAACTCCACCAGCCACCGCTCATCGTCGGCGGTCGTGGAAGAGGAAACCGGCTCGATGTGCCCGAGGTCGCGACTCACCAACGTCACCACGTAGTCGCCGCAGTCGAAGAGGAACGGGACGAGCGCCCCGAATCGCGCGTCGTCGATCCCGGCGAGTTC
>CBESNZ010000104.1:0-9697 GCA_965531045.1 uncultured Acidimicrobiales bacterium | reverse complement strand
TTTCGCCTCGGCCCGGCTGCGATCGACCGCGAGCAGCGGCACCGAGCTGAACAGGCCCGGAAACGACAGGCTCATTCGCACTGCCACCACGACAGGAAAGTCGGGTGCATCTGGAAGGCGCCGCACCACGCCACCCCCGTGGATGGGACAGATCGCCGAAATCGGGTACACCCGACGCGGGTCGCCCGCGATCGTGGAGAACGGTTCGGTTCCAACGGCATCCTCGGGCCGCTCGGGCACCACGGGATCCGACACCAGGGCAACCACATCGCCACCGGGCGACGCAGTCCGCATCTGTTCGATGATGGGCTCGGCGAAGTACTTGCCGAGGCACTGGTCGCACCACAACCAATGGTCGTCGACGAACGGGATCCGAAACGGCCGCCGCATGCTGAGGCTGGTGGTCATGACCTCGAGATTGATCAATCGCTCGCGCACGATCGGGCCCGGCGTCGGGTTGCGCTGGTCGGGAGGAAGCGCAACGTACGCGTCCGTGGCCGCAGGCCCCCAAAGATGGCCGAACGTGAGCACCCGGCCGGCCGGATCGCCGGCGCCATCGTCGAACGCGAGCCGATTGAACGTTTCGTCGAGCCAGTCGGTCAGAGGTAGATGCCCGGGTTTGGTGTTGGTGTGACCATCGCACGCGCCGAAGCCGTTCTCGCGCAGATGCACCAGCGCTCGGCCGGCCAATCGCGCCACCGCCACCAACAGGGCGAGGCCCAGGGCAAGCAGCAAGCTCAGCGCAACAGCCGGGATCGCCCACCGGCTCCCGCCGGCGATAGCTGCCGCCCCGAGCCAGGCGGGCAGCCCGAACAGCACAAGAGCCGCAGCACCGACCTTCCAATGTGTTCGGACGGCGATCTTGGCGACGGCGAGGAACTTGGCCCGGAGGCCGAGGTCGCGATCGAGGGTCGCCAGGACGGCTTCATACGCAGGCGCCGTCGCAGCGCTCGGTTGCATGAGGTGCGCGAGGTTGGCCCCCAGAAAGTCGGGCAGCGCATCGAGCCGGTCGAAGCCCCCTGACGTTCGGCCGTACTCTGCGGCTGCCGCAGCGGCTGCGGCGATCGCACCCGCGGACGCTCCACCCACGTTGCGCAAGCGATAGCGCACCGCAAGGCCGTAAATGGCCCGTGGGTACACGACACCAGACGTGATGCCGCCCTTCATCACCATGTCGCAGTCCTCATTCGGCACCCGGCGGGACCCGACGGCGTCCTCGAACTCGTCACCGGCCACGGCCTCGTCTCCGACCTGCATGGTCCACCCCCGCACTCGTTCCGAACTCGTTCGTCTGGCCGACGCTAGTCGAGCCACACGGCGGGCCTGACGGTACGGCCATGGCGAGAGGTACGTCGAGAAGCGAGTAGATTCACCGTATGCATATCGGAGACACCGTCGAGGATTTCTCGGCCCAAGATCAACACGGCAACACCGTGACGCTGTCGGGGTTACTCGAATCAGGGCCACTGGTGTTGTTCTTCTACCCCAAAGCGATGACCCCTGGTTGAACGAAGGAAAGCTGCCATTTCCGTGACCTGGCTGCCGAGTTCGCAGAACTCGGAGCCCAGCGAGTGGGAATCAGCGCCGACCAGGTTGGTCGGCAACTCGAATTCGACGAGAAGAATGGTCTGGGTTTCCCACTGTTGAGCGATCCCGACCGCACGATCGCCAAGCAGTTCGGCACGAAGCGCATGGGCCCGATCCCCAGCAAACGCGCCACCTTTGTCATCGACACCGACCACACGCTGCTCGCCGAGATCCGAAGTGAAACCAACTTCACCACCCACGCCGACGAGGCGCTCGAGGCGCTCCGCCAGCGCGCCTGACCACCACCCGATTCGACGCCTGTGGCCAGCCTCCTCCGGATACGACCGACGCTCCTGATCCTGGCGGCGATCCTGACCACCACGGCCCTGCTGATCGGTTTGCTGGCGCCGTCGGCGATGGCCGACCCATCGGGCGAACCCGCGGCCTACGACACGTCGAATCGCATCCTGATCCTGGCCGACTCTGTCGCTCTCCCCACCGGCGCGCTCGTGTCGCAACGACTGCCGGGTCACTCCGTCTCGATCACCGGGTTCCCCGGCGTCACCGTGGGCGACGGGCCGCGTCTCATCGCCCAGAACTCCGGCGCGATCGGCGATGTTGCCGTCGTGGCGTTGGGCTACAACATTCGTTCGTGGGACCCGGTGCGCTACGCGACCGACATCGATCGGGTGGTCGAGTCGCTTCTGGCCCGAGGGGCCAAACACGTCATCTGGATCGGCTTGCGAGAACCGACGCTGGCGACGTCGGGGAACGGCCGCTGGACGCGAGTGCAACTCGGCGTCTGGGGCGATGTTTGGGTCGAACTCAACGGGGTCCTTCGTGACGCGTTGAACAGACACCCCGAGTTGAGCATTGCCGAGTGGGACGATGTGGCAACCGATGCCAGCTACGTCACCGACTCGATCCACCTGACGACCAAGGGACGAGTAGCGATGGCCGACACCATCTCCCGCGCCGTGCTCGAAGCGCCACGTCGGGTGCAGGGCACGATCACCGTTCCGGTAGCCGGACGCGGCGGTGTCCCCGCCGACGCAGCCGCGGTCTGGCTTCGGGTGACGGCGCTCGACACGCGTGCAAAGACCAACGTGGCGGTGCACTCGTGCGACCAGGCGTCGGGCGGGACGCAGTTCGGCGCACACGTCGTAGCCGCGGCCGGTACGGCTGCATTCGTTCCCCTCGACGAGGCCGGCAACGTATGCGTCACCAGCTCGCACGACACGCACCTCACGGTCGACGTCGAGGGTTGGACGACTGCCGCGAGCAGCCTCGTGGCTGCGCCCAGGCCCGCGTGGACCGGGGTCATCGACGCCGGCGAGCAGGTCGTACTCGATCCGGACACCTTCGACAGCGCCGTCACCGTCGCGGTTGGGATCGAGGCCCGCGGCATCCGAACCAACGGTTCGGTGCGAGTGTTCCCGTGCGCATCATCGCAGCGCGGTCCCACACTTGCCTTTGCCCCAAATCAACGATCCGCCGACCTCCACCTCGTCGCTCCCGACGGAGACCGGCTGTGTGTCACCAGCACGCAACGCGCCCGAGTCTCGATCAGCCAGGTAGCAGCAGACAGCTCCCGCTCGTTGGAACACGACGACCGTCGGCGGCTCCTGACGTATCGGGCCACCGGCAACACCGCCGCGGTCACCCACCGGCTTTCGTTGCTCGATCCGAACGAAACGGCGACGGGCCAGCCGGCCGTTCTCGCCCTTCTCACCCGCAACGCCGCGCGCAACGGAACCGTCCGCGTGCATTCCTGCGAGGTGACCTCGACCCCCGGCCACGCCACGGTGACCGTGGTCGACCGCGCCACCACCGCAACGGTCGTCACCGCTCCCGCTGCGGACGGCACGGTCTGCGTCACGGCGCCGGGCGACACCGATCTCACCGTCAACCGGGTCGCCGTACTGACACCCGGCCAACTCCACGCCATGCAACCGTTCGAGGTATTCGATTCTCGCCTCGAAGTGCAACGCGACCCCACGATCGACCACGCACGGAGCCGCCCGTCGCCCACCGACGAGCCGTTTGGCTTCGCAGCCGGGGGCCAGGAGTATGCGGCCGATTCACAGATCTATGTCATGGCGGATTCCGTGCTGCTCGGCGCGCCGTCGCAGATCCGTGCGGCCTTCCCCGGCCGGCAGGTCAACATCTCCGGCTTCCCGGCGATTTTCACCGGCGTCGCCGGCGATGTCGCCCGGGGTGAGGCCCATCTGATCGGCGACGTCGCCGTCGTGGGTGTCGGCCACAACTATCCGCACTGGGATCCGAGTCGCTTCGATCGCGAGATCGACGAGCTGATCGACGCGCTCGTGGCGGGCGGCGCGAAGCACGTCATCTGGGTGACGCTGCGCAACGCGACCTACGAGAACTCCCCGCCCGAAGGTCGATTCCAGGTCCGACAGTACGCCTGGTACTTCCCGACGGTGAACGACCACCTACGGGCGGCGCTCGGTCGTCACCCCGAACTGTCGCTTGCCGATTGGACCAGCATCTCGGGCGAACTCGGGTTCACCTACGACGCCATCCACCTCAACAGCCGTGGCGCCGAAGCGATGGCGAATCTGATCCGCACCGAGGTCAACTCCGTGCCGCGCCGGCTCGCGCCGGGAACGCCGCTCGCCGTTCGGGTCGGCGGTCGGGCCGGGGTGCCCGACGATGCCAAGGCTGCCGTTGTTCGGGTCACCGCCACCGACCACCGATGGTGGGGCAGCCTGTTTGTCCATCGCTGCGACTCGACCGACCTCGGGTCACCCGTCAGCACCACGTCGTACCAGCGGTTCGAGGGCAACACGTCGCTCGTGGCCCTCGACGCAAACGGCGATGTCTGTGTCTCGACGTCCGGCGCTGCGCACGTCGTCGTCGATGTGGTCGGCTACATCCCGGCCCAAAGCACGCTCGACCCCGTCGGCCTCCCGGGGCAGACGATCGCCACGAAGGCTGGCCAGGAGCAACGCCTCGATCTGCGGCCGTTCGATTCCCGTCTGGGCGAGGCTCCAACTGCGGTCGGCTCTGTCGGCGGCTCAGCGAGAGGTGTTGTCGCCCTCGACCTGCAGTCGCATGCGACCGACAGCCTGGGCACCGTGCAGGTGTACCCGTGCGGTCAGGCGCCCCATCGCAGCGATCGAATGGCGATCGCACCCGGGCGAATCACGTCGGAGTTTCGGCTCGTCAACATCGGCGACCAGGACTCGGTGTGCATCGTGTCGTCGGTCGACGCGACGGTTTCCGTCGACGTCCAAGGCGTATCGCCGGAGGCCGCCGGCCTGCGTTCGGTGCCACCCGACCGGGTCCTCGATCCGTCCGCAGGCACACTCGAATCCGGCCAACTACAGCGTTTCTCGATCGAGGTTCCCACCGATCTTTCGCCGCCGGCGCAGGCGCTCTTGGCCGTACGGGTGGTCTCGCCGACAACCGGCGGCAACGTCGACGTTCGCTCCTGTGGCCGCTCCGACGTCCCCGGTCGAACCTTCACGTACAGCGCCGGATCATCTCGCACCGTTCACGTCGTCGCCCGCCCCGGTCAGGATGGCGAGCTGTGCCTGCGCTCGACCGCTGCGGCCAACGTCAACGTGTCGGTCATCGGCTGGGTCGCCCCTTCGCTGCTCACCGCCGTGGAGACCGTGCAGCTCTGGGATACCGGAGCGACCGAACAACGCAATGTCGACACCGATCACCTTCGGACCAGGCCTCCCACCGACAGCGGATTCGGTTCGCCGAACGGCTGACAGATCCCACGGGTCGCGGAAGCGCCTCGCCATCATTGCCCTCAACGTCGGCACATTCGCGCCGATGGAGTCCCTGGAATGCCCGCACTTCGGCACGGGCAGTTGGAGGGACGAAGTACAATGCAACGACCGCGGTCGCGCAAGAGACAACGCAATCCGATCGAGGCCGGCGGTGGCCGACAGCGACGATGGCCCGCCTTCACGGCCATTGCCCTGCTCGCCATCGGCCTCGCGGCAAGTCCCGCCCATGCAGCGGGCGGGTCGAAGTGTCTCGGCCTCGATGCCACCATCGTGGGCACCAACGGCGATGACGTCATCATCGGCACCTCCGGGGACGATGTCATCAACGCGGGCAAGGGCAACGACACGATCCACGGCAACGGCGGCAACGACGTGCTGTGCGGCGGCAAGGGGACCGATGCAATATTCGGCGGACCCGGCGACGACCTGATCAAGGGCGGACCATCGCCCGATTACCTGTTCGGCAACGCGGGCGATGACCAGTTGTTCGGCAACGGCGGCAACGACATCATCGACGGCGGCGTCGGCGTGGACGGCTGTAGCGGACAGGCCGCCGATCACCGTTGCGAGACAGCGGCGAGCAAGGCGCCCGCCGAGCGGGTTGCGGTCGATCCTCTGGGACCCGACTACAGCCCCGAACTCGAGGCGGCCGCGATTGCCATGGTCAACGAAATTCGGGAGGAGCGCGGTCGCGAGCCGCTCACGGCAAACGGCCAACTCACCGAAGTTGCCCGCAACTGGGCCGAGACCCTGTCAGAACGCGACGAACTGGCCCACAATCCCGACTTCGACGACCAGATCGGCGGCGATTGGCAACTGATCGGCGAGAACGTCGGCTACGGCCCGTCGATCGCCGTCATCCAGGAATCGCTCGAAGCGAGCAGGTCACACCGGGCGAACATCCTTCGCTCCCGATTCACCGATATCGGAATCGGTATCGTGATCGACGACGACCGAATCTGGATGACCCAGAACTTCGCCGACTACCACGGCTGAGTCGATCTTCTGAGTGCGCTTCTGAGTGCGCTTCTGAGATCACCATTCGGTACCGACCCCATGGCGTACTGTTTGCCGTGCCGAAAACACCCCGAAACCTCCGTGCGTCGATCTTCCCGGCGGTCCTGATCGCAGTCCTGACCGCAGGGCTCATGGCGGCGCCCAGCACCGCACAGGACGCCGCCGGCGATCCGCCGCGAGCGGGTCTCGTCCTCGAGCTCGAAACGTTTGCCGAGCTCCCGGGGTCGGCGGGGCGCAAGATGATGGAACTCACCGAAGCACCGAGTGGCCAATTGTTCGTGCCGACCCAGGAGGGCCAGGTGTGGCTCTTGGACGACAGCGGCTCGGTGTCGGCCACCCCGTTTCTCGATCTCACCAGCGCGCGAACCGATACGTTCCTGACCGGCGGGCTTCCCTTCAGCGGGCTCACCTACGTCGCGTTCCACCCCGAGTACGCGACACCGGGAGCGCCGGGCTTCGGGCTGCTCTATACCGCCCATCAGGAGAACGTGGCCGGCGAGCCGACGTACGCGATGGCCGACATCGACAACCTGCCGGCCGTCACCACGGTCACTCACCGAGTCGTCGCGGAATGGCGGGTGCAGCCCGGCGACCCGACAGCGGTGGACGAAACGTCGTATCGCGAGGTCCTGCGGCTGGCGTTCCAGGACGACCGAGGAAATCCGCATGCCATCGGCGAGATCGCCTTCAACCCGTTCGCCCCACCCGAGTCGCCCGACTTCGGCGCTCTCTACATCGCCGTCGGGGAAGGCACAAACGGGGAAACCCAGACGATCGCACCCTGGGCCCAGGATCTCGACAACCCGTTCGGCAAGCTTCTTCGCATCAACCCGCTCGCGACGGAGTCCGAGCCGTACTCGATCCCGTCCGACAATCCGTTTGTCGATTCCCCCGGAAGTGCACCCGAGATCTTTGCCTACGGATTCCGCGATCCGCAGTCCTTCAGCTGGGCCCAAGGCGCCGACGCCATCCCGACGATGATCGCGATCGACATCGGCGCGACCGACACCGAAGAGGTCAACATCGTCGTCCCCGGCGGGAACTACGGCTGGGATGCGTTGGAGGGGAACGTCACCGAGCGCGCCGCAACGTCGATCAACCCGACCGGGCCACTGATCGGCCCGGTCGTCACGTACGACCACAACCTGCCCTCCAACCAGGTTGCGACGCCACCGCTTCCAGCCGACGCGCCGACGGCCATCATCGGCGGCTTCGTCTATCGCGGTGCCCGCCAGCCCACCCTCGACGGCTACTACGTCTTCGGCGATCTCGTCCGAGGCCGGTTCTTCCTCGCGCCGATCGACGAGATGGTCAGCGCACTCCAAACCGGCCAGGCGCTGACGCCCGAAGAGCTGCTGGTACATATCGACGGAACCGAGACCGGATTCATCGATCTCGTCAACCCCGGGCAAACCCGCAGCGACACCCGGTTCGGCATCGACGCAGACGGCGAGTTGTACATCCTGAACAAGCACGACCGGACCATCCGTCGCCTCGCGCTCGATCCCGACGCTCCCGCCTATTCGTGCCGGGGGGTCACGGCCACCATCGTCGGGACCACCGTGGCCGATCTCATCGAGGGAACCGCGGCCGACGACGTGATCGTGGCCGGCGGTGGCGACGACACCGTGCGCGGTCTCGGCGGCGACGACATCATCTGCGCAGGCGACGGCGATGACCGGGTGTTCGGCGGCTCGGGAAACAACGTGCTCGTCGGCGACACCGGCGACGACAAGCTGCGGGCGGGCGGCGGCAACGACACTTTTTTGGGCGGGCCAGGGGACGACTTCTTGAAGCCCGGCCGAGGAGATGACCATGCCTTGGGCGGCTCGGGCGACGATGTCCTGCGTGGTTCGCACGGCGACGACATACTCGGCGGAGGCGCGGGCCACGACGTCATGTTCGGCGGCCCCGACGACGATGTGTTGCGCGGCGCCGCCGGCGATGACGCCCTCAAGGGGTCGACGGGGAACGACACCTGCGTCGGAGGACCGGGAGCCAACTATCTGCACCCGACGTGTGAAACGGCGACCTAACCACCGAGGCGTCGAGTGCGGTAGACCCGTGGGGTGAACACTCGGATCGTCTCCATCGGCGGCATCGTCGCCAGCCTGACAATTGGCGCACTCATCACGTGGGCCGGGAGTTCGGGCGGAACCGACGTGGCGTCGTTCCCCACCTTTGCGTGGTGCGCAATCATCGCGTTCGCCATCAACTGGGTGGCGTTCGTTCCCGCCTTTGTCGCCCAGACCGAGCACTACTACGACCTCACCGGCAGCGTCACCTACCTCGCGCTCCTCGGGTTTGCCGTCGCGTTCGGAGCCGAACCGAACGCGCGCTCGTGGCTGCTCGGCGCGCTGATCGCCACGTGGACCCTTCGCCTCGGATCCTTTCTTTTCCGGCGGGTGAAACAAGACGGACGCGACGGCCGATTCGACGATCTGAAGCCTGATTTTCTTCGGTTCCTGATGACGTGGTCGATCCAGGGGCTCTGGGTCCTCCTCACCCTCGCGTGCGCCCTCGCGGCGTTGACGGTCGAGGACGGACCCGACCTCGGACCATTGGCCATCATCGGCGCACTCATCTGGGGCGCGGGCTTCGCCATCGAGGTGGTCGCCGACCGACAAAAGCGCGCGTTTCGTGCCGATCCGGCCAACGCGGGCGCCTTCATCACCGAGGGGCTGTGGGCCTGGTCGCGACATCCGAACTACTTCGGCGAGATCATGCTCTGGTGCGGCATCGCACTCATCGCGCTCCCGACGTTGGACGGCTGGCGATACGTCACGCTCATCTCGCCGGTGTTCGTCTACCTCCTGATCACTCGGATCAGCGGCGTGCCGCTACTCGAATCCAGGGCGAGTAAGAAGTGGGGCAACGATCCGGAGTACCGGGCCTACAAGTCCGCAACGCCGTCGTTGATCCTTCGGCCACCGCGCCGATAGTCGAAATCAACCACAGCGAGTCGAAATTGCGAGCCGAACTTGCAATACTGTCCGAATGGCTCATCTTCGTCGTCTCGACAAAGGCCGCATCGCGGTCTTGGTCATCCTGCTCATCGGTGCCGTCGCGCTCGTCACGAAGGATCAGTGGGACTGGCTCCTGCAGGACGGCGATGCAAAGACCTCCGGCGTCACCGCGCCGATCATCGAGGACCTCGACGACACCGAACGGCTCTACCGCATCGGCCCCGATGCCGGGTCTTCGCTGACCTATGCCGTCGAAGAGAGCCTGGCCGGCCAGTCGAAGACCGCTTCCGGGTCCACGGCGGTTCTGGCGGGCGATATCGCGGTCAACCTCGAAGACCCGGACGCCAGCCGCGTCGGCGACATCGTCGCCAACGTCGAACTGTTCACGTCCGACTCCAACCTGCGTGACAAGCGCATCCGCCA
>CBESNZ010000103.1:0-9715 GCA_965531045.1 uncultured Acidimicrobiales bacterium | reverse complement strand
CTTGCCACCGGGTTCGTTGAAGGGGTTGAACCACACACACGGATTGTTCTTGTAGCGCCGGGCCAACGTGGCGAATCCGTTGGCGACGGTCTGTATCTGGCCGGCGGTCGGGTCCTCGCCGGTTCCGTACGCGTGGCTCTCGACCATGGCGACGATGCCGGCGTCGGTGAGTACCTCGATGACACGGTGCAACTCGGGGTCGGTCCAGATGTCGGCGTTCGCGGTCGGGCTCATATTGAGGCGGATCGTGTTGAAGTTCCAGTTGTCGACCATGCGCTGCGCACCCTCGGCCGTCAGGTTGGTGGCCGAATTGTGCTGCCAGAACGAATCGTCGTAGTGGCGTCCGGCGACGAGATTCGTACCGGCCGGAAGGAACCAGCTGCCATCGGTCGATCGAATGGCGGCGCGCGACTCGTCGATCTGGAACTGTCCGGCCGCGCATCGGCCGTCGAGGTTGACCGGCACCGTCGTTGATGTGGTCGTCGACACCGTCGTCGTTGGCAAAACCGTGCTCTGCGTCGTCGTGGGCAACACCGTCGTCGTTGGCAAGACCGTCGTCGTTGGCAAAACCGTGCTCTGCGTCGTCGTGGGCAACACCGTGGTCGTGGGCAAGACCGTGCTCGACCTCGGGGGGAGCACCGTGGTCGTGGGCAGCACCGTGCTCTGCGTCGTCGTGGGCAAGACCGTCGTCGTTGGCAGTGCCGTGGTCGTGGATGACGTGGTCGGATCCAACAGGGTCGACGTGGATGACGTCGAGGCGGGTGTGGTCGACGTGGCCGGAGGCACCGACGTTGTGGATGCGGTCGAGGAGGTGGCACCGCTGGTTGTGCTTGGGGCCACCGCGGCCGTCGTACTGGAGCTCGTCGACGCCGATGACGCCGAGTCGGCGATTGAGGAACTCGGGCTGGACGAACTGGTGCTGGAGGAACTCGTGCTCGACGGGCTCGTAGTACCGGGAGCAATCGTGGTGGCCGCAGCCTCACTTGTGCTCGCTTGCGGAACACTCGTGGATGAAACGCTCGCTGATGGACGAGTCGTCGATGAAACAGTCGTCGATGAAGCAGGCGTCGATGAAACAGGCGTCGATGAAACAGGCGTCGCGAGAAGAGTGCTCGTGGGCAACTCCGTCGATCCCAGTACGTCGGTGTTTGCGAAGCTCGACGCGATCTGTGCATCGGTCAAGCTCGGAAACCAGTCCGCCCTGGCATCGATCTGTCGCTCGGCGCCGCCTACCCCTGGGGTGTCCGGAAGCTCGTTGCCAGGCTTTCGCAGGTCCGACGATCCGCCGGTTCCCTGGTCGGTCCGCACGTCATCTGCGGCCAACGTCGTCGGGGTGGCGACCGCTTGGTCAGACGGCGCGCCGGTGCACGCTGCGCAAACCAGCGCCAACCCGAGGGTGATCGCCACCGCGCCGGCCCCGGGCTTGAGACGGGCGACGGCGTCGCTATATCGAAGAGAGAATTGCATGCGCACAGGGGCTCCAACAGCAGTGGCCAAGTTCTGCTGTGGCTATCGACGTCCGCCCATGCGCTGTGAGCGAAGAGCGCAACAATCACCCCACTGGACCTCGCAGCGTGCCTGGAGTGAAGTCGAAACCCACGTTGCGTGATTATTCGGGGTCGGTGCTACCAAATATTGCTGCGAGCTTCGGCCCGACGATGGGCGCCTTGCTCGCCAGATCGCGGGCCTGCGGCTCGACGAGGAGCGAAGCGACGACCAGCGTCAGACCGCCGACGACTCCGGCAAATCCTCCGGTCAAAACCGCGGGGAGCGGGTCGAGCAGCCAGACGACGAACGACGTGGTTCCGAAGGCGACTGCGGCGATCAAGAAGGACGGCGCGACGGCGGCGACGATGTCGCGCCGCCGCACGGAGGTGAACTTGGCGATGACCACGATGTCGACTGCTGCGGCGAGGAGGAGGACGACGAGTCGCCCGGCCGTCGAGCCGGTTACCTGCGCCAACTCGCTCTCTCCGTCGAGCAGAACGCCGATCGCGCCAAAAGCGATGATCGACACGATCGCGTGAAACCAGGTCAAAGCGGCGAGGACACCGGTTCGACCAAGCGCCTGCAACGCCGGTGCGGAGAAGAAGCTCAGGGCGTTGGCCGCCGTCGCGGCGGCAACCAGCTTGATGCCGATATTTGCGTCGCCCCACTTGTCGGCGCCGACGATGTCGATCAGCGGCTCGCTCAACCCCGCCAACACCCCGAGTGCCGGAATCGACACGATCGCCGAAATCTTCACCATGAACAGCACGCGCTCGGCGAACTTCTCCTTGTCGAACTGGTGCTTCGACAGTTCGGGGAGCGCCAACGATTGAATCGCGCGAATAGACACCTCCGACCATGTCTCGGGAAAGCGGGAGCTGAAGCGGTAGAGGCCAACGGTGCTGTCGGGGAAGAATGCCCCGACCAACAACGTGTCGGCTCGCCACCGCAGAAAGCCCCCGAGAGAGCCGAGTGACGTGAGCGCCCAGAACGGCGCAATGTCCGCTACCGCAGAGCGGTCGATCGACAGCTTCGGGCGCCACGGCGTGATCACCCACAGCAAGACGAGCGACACAAACTCGGTGACCACCTGCTGCGCCACGATGGCCCAGACACCGGCGCCCGAAAATGCTGCGATGATCGCCACCGTCGAGCCGAACAAGGACGCCACGGTCGTGCGCACGGCGAGTGGCCGAAAATTCATCTGGCGGCGGGCGATCGCTTCGGGCAGGACGCCGAGCACCCCGATGAGAATGATCGACGACAACACCCGCAAAACGTTGACGAAGACGTCGGAATCCGACTTGGTGAGTCCCGCCAGCCACGGCGCGCCGAGCACCATCAAAGCCGTGAGCACACCGCCGACCGACACCACCAACCAGAACCCGGCGTTCATGTGGCGCTCTTCGAGGCCGTCGCGCTGGATGATCGCGGCGATCATCCCGTTCTGCAGAACCAATCGAACGAGCAGCACGAACGTCAGGGCCAGGGCCGCGATCCCGAAGTCCGACGTTGACAACAGTTTGGCGAGGATGAGTGTGACCAGCAACGCGCTGAAGACGCGCGAGCCATCCATGACGTAGGACCACATTGCCGCGGAGCCAAATGAAGCGTCGCCGCGATCGACCGCGTCGAGCACGCCGGTGTCGGACGCACCGGTCTGTGGCACCGTGCCGGCTGACGCTTCGCTATCGGGGGGAGTGGTGTGATCGCTCATCAGAGGCGTCGCGCGTGCGACATCAACCAGCTTGTCATTGCCATTGCACGGGTGTCGATGGGCCGTAAGGCTAACCACCCCGGAAGCTCGGCAGGCCGCTTGGGGGGTGTCCGCATCCGCCTACCTGACGAACTAGCGTGCAAGCGGTTGGGGTACCCTGACGTACGGCGGCGGGCTTTGCCTGCCGTCGTGACCGATCGGCACTCGAAACCGGAGTATCGCAAGAATCTGAGCCGTACGTCTCAGGACCAACACCTCGGCTTTGACTATCCTGAACGTTTGTTTGGCGATCGACCGCCTCACCGTGTCCTACCAACCGGACACCTTGAAAGGACATCACGTGGACCTTTGGGTCACCCTCGGAGTACTCGCACGACGCTGGTACCTCACTATCCCCCTCGTTGCCGCCGTCATCTTCGCCGGCCTCACCGTCGCGAACTCGCTGAAGCCGCTGTACACCGCTGAGGCGACCGTGCGGTTCTACTGCCCCGACCAAATCGCCGATCCGAACCGGCCGGGAAACGTGATCCAGAACAACGTGTTCTGCAACGACCGCGCCATCATCGACCTCACCGGCGACCTCGCCGAGGTGATGGGCCAGTCGGAAACCCAGGAATTCTTCGGCGAGACCGGATTGCTGAAGAACTACATCATCGATGCCACCAACCCGCCCCGCCTCACCATTACCGCCGAGGCCGACGATGCAAGTGTCGTCGTCGACACGGTCAACTTCGCTGCGGGTTACGTGCAGGCGTACCTCGAGCAGCTCCAAACCGGCAACGACTTTCCGTACACCGCCGCCCCCCTTGGCGACGTCCCGCAGCAAGCCGAAGAGCTCAGCTCGGGCCGGATCCGCACGCTCATCACGATTATCGTGGCCGGTCTCATCTTCGTCATCTTGCTGGTGCACATCTTCGACGCCCTCATCGTGTTGTTCCGGCGCCGGCGCGACGGCGACACCGCCGCCGAAACCGGTATGGCGCCGACCCCGAGCAGTGGCCCGGAACCCCAACCGGCCGCCGCTCCATGGATCGAGCGAAACGTGCCTTCGGCCCAGGAGCCGGCGACCGCAGATCCCGACGAGCAACCCGGCCTCACCGCCGTCTCTGGTGGCCAAAGCCGCTGGGGTCGATAACCCCTCGGCTCGATGACCACCGCCGTTCCTTCGGCCGGACCTGTCGTTTCGGGTACTCGTCTCCGCCTCAACGAGATTGCGACCGGACGCCTGCTCGATTGGCGCCCTGACGCGGTCACGTTCCTCACCGCGTACCTCTTTCTGCTGTTTGCGTTGCCGGCCAACCTGGTCATTCCAACCCTCGGCGCGGCCGGCCGACCCGCCGACCTGCTCGGACTGCTCGGGGCTGGTTGGTGGGTTCTGCACGGCGTCGTCCCCGGCGGCCACCCCCGCGGGGCGGCTCCCCTTCGGTTCGTGTTGATGGTGCGCCTCGGCACGATCTTGTTGTCGATTGCCTTCGGCCTCGAACGGGTATTGGCCGACGGCGAACGCTTGGCTGTCGACCGCTTCCTGCTCGCAACCATCGCTGCGATGGGCGTCTCGCTGGTCGCCGCCGACGGCATCCGCGACCGAGAGTCGCTCGATCGCATTCTCAGACGCACCACCTACGTGGGCGCCTTCGTCGCCTTCGTCGCCTTCTTCCAGTTCATGTTCAGCTTCGACCTCACCACCCACATGAAGCTGCCAGGACTCGACTTCAACGCCGACCAGTACGCCATTCAGACCCGAGGCGCATTCAATCGTGTGGGCGGCACCGCCAACCACGCGATCGAGTTCGTCGTGGTCATCGGCATGTTGCTGCCGTTGGCCACCCATTTCGTCTTGTTCGCCCCGACGAAGGCCAGCTTCCAGAAGGCCGCCGTGATCTTGGCGATCATCGCCTCCGGCATTCCGTTCTCGGTCTCGCGGGCCGGCATCGTTGCGTTCGTGATGGGCATGGGCACGCTCTCGCTGGTCTGGAACCTCCGGCTGCGCATCAACGCGGCCGTTGTCACGTTTCTCGGTATGAGCGTCGTCTACGTCTCGGTGCCGGGTTTGTCGGGCACCATCAAGAACTTGTTCGTGTTCGCCGGGAAGGACACGTCGATCTCGGCGCGAACCGACGACTACCCGATCGTCTACGAAATGATCTCCGAACGACCGTGGTTCGGCCGCGGCGCCGGTACGTGGCTCGTGGACGTGTACTTCACGCTCGACAACCAGATCCTGGCCACGCTCGCGCAGGTTGGCTACATCGGCCTCGTCGCCGTCTTGCTGGTCTATGGCGCAGCGTTCGCCATGGCCCGCGACACCCGGTACCACGCCGAAAAGGCCCAGGATCGTGAGACCAGGCACCTGGCCCAGGCCCTTGCCGCCATGGTCATCGTTTCCCTGGCGACCACCGTCACCTTCGACTCCTTCGGATTCCCGATGCATACCGGCTTCGTCTACCTCGTCTACGGGTTTGCAGCGGCGCTCTGGCGGATCGAACGGAACAAGCGCCTGGGCCGCGATGGTGAAACCTGGGAACCGAGCGGTTTCGACCGACAGGAACGGTAGTGATGAACCCGACCAGTGAACCCGTAGGCGCAGATCGCTACATGCCGACGACCCCGGCACCCGACGTCGTCATCGCCGGCGCGGCCAAATGCGGCACCACGGCACTGGCCACCGCCATGCAACGCCACCCTCGTTTCTTTCTCGGCGAGGAGAAGGAACCACGATTCTTCACCGACCTCGAGCCGAACTTCGTCGGCCCGATGGGAACAACCTTCAACGAGACCCTGTATCGGGACCAAGATCGTTACGACGAGATGTACGCACCGGCCCACGGACGGATCCGGGTCGATGCATCCACGGACTACCTTGCCCACCCGGTGAGTGCCGCTCGCATCCTTGCGGCCAATCCCCATGCCTCGGCCATCATTGGTCTGCGCAACCCGGTCAGCCGCGCGTTCTCACAGCACACCCACCTCGCTCGTGAGATGCTCGAATCCGAATCGTTCGAACGAGCTCTCGAACTCGAAGAAGAGCGCCGCGCCGCCCACTGGGTGCCGATGTTCTGGCACGTCAGCCGGTCGATGTATGCGGACGGTCTCCGCGCGTATCAAGAGGTGTTCAAGGACCGACTCTTCGTGTACCTCCACGAGGACTACGTGCGAGATCCAGTGGCGCTGCTGACCGAGCTGAGCGAGTTTCTCGAACTGGAATCCCCGATCGAAGAAGCGGGCATCCACAACCGTTCCGGTGTCCCGAAGTCGCAGTTCGTCAACTCGGTACTGCGGCCCCGAAAGTTCGACTTCGTACTGGAGGGCGCCCGCAAGATCGTGCGCTCCCCGCAGGTACGCGAGCGTCTACGAACGAGGATCGACAACGTCAACCTCGAGTCACCAGAACGCCCGTCGGTGGAAGCCACGGGTTGGATCCTCGATCGCGTCAAGGCCGATGTCGAAGCAACCGCCGAGCTGCTCGATCGCGACCTTTCACACTGGCTGGACTGAACCCCGGCGGTCGCTGCGACCAGCGATCAGTACGATCGACTGTGATCGAGCAGCGTCGCCTTACGTTGTTCCACCAGGTCGCCGGGCTTGACCTCAACCGCCTTCAGCATGGTCTCCCACCGATACACGTGGTCGTGGCGGAGCAACGACTCGCGGGTATTGCGGGTCGATATTGCCGAAACGCGATCGGTGTCGGCGAGCAGATCGCCCACGAACTCCCCCATGAGCGGCGTGTCAAAGGGCGCCTCGATGAGTGCGTCTTCCCAACCGAAAACCGTCGAATGCACGCCGGTATTCGGGGGCGACCCGACGAGCACCGCTCCGGCCGCTGCGGCTTCGAAGTAGCGAAATGCCAACTCCTCTTGCCCACCGGTCTCAAAGGGCCGGGCGCCGATGCCTCGGTTCGTTATGGCGATCTTGGTCCGCTTCAGGAGATCGGCCAGGAGGCGCCGGTGTTGGGCAACGTCGTAGAAGTCCCCGGGGGTGAAAGAGTCGTAGTAGTACAGCCGATCGGTGGCGTCGGACCAGTCGAGCAGCGCCCGATGGGTGATCGGCGATCGTCGCCCGATATTCATCACGTCGATCCAACGCGGCGCCTCGGGTGGAGCCATGAAACTCAGGGCGTCGACGCCAAAGGGTAGATAACTCACCTTCGTCTTCAGCCGCGCCTGCAAGGCGTCGACGGTGCCGAGCGACCCCAGGAAGACGTGGTCAAACTGGTCGAGCAGCTTGATGTGACCCCGCCAACGGTCGAGTTCGACCGCCCACATCTCTTCGATGTAGCAGACGGCGCGGTCGGTCCGCTTCCGCCAGTTCGGAATCGCTGCCAGTGTCGTGAGGTCTGATGGCAGTTGCATCGTTGCGAGCATCACATCGAAGTCGTCACCCGGTTCGATGCGCGGGAACGGCGCCTTCAGCAACGCCGCAGACCGGAACCGCTTGTTCATTCGGTTGACCGCCACCTCGGGCAGGAAACCGACGGGGCTCTGATGGGGCACCGCCCACTCGGTGTCGGAAAGCTTCGAAACCACGCCTTCGAACTCGTACCCGACACAACGCGACACGCGCGGGCGCAGGTCGCGCTGCGACAACACCAGCACTCGTGGTTGGTCTGCTTGCATCAGAAACTCTCTCGTTGGCTCGCCACCAAGAATTTCGGCAGCTCGGAAGGCCACCTTGAGACTACGGATTCGCGGCGACGATCCCGGCCGCAGCGAGGTGCGCCAATGCGACTCCGGTCAAGGTTGGGTTCGCAGCTCCTGCACAGGGGAACACCGAACTGCCGACGACGTACGCGTTGGCGACGCCGTGAATCCGACAGGTGGCATCGACGACCCCATTGGCGGGATCGGCGCTCATACGGGTGGTTCCGGCGTGATGGTGCGCGCTGGATCGGATGCGTTCCGGTTGACCGTCCCCCACTGCCACGACGGCACCGAGACCAGCTTCGGACATCCGGTCGAGCAACAAGGTTTGCGACTGTGCGGCTCGGCGTCGGTCGGCGGCGGTCCATGCCCAGTCGATGAGGAATCGAGGGTTGCCGAACCGATCGCGTCGGCCGGTGAGCACCACCCGGTTGTCCCGATCGGGTCCTTGCTCGAGCAACGCGACCAACTGCAGCACGCTCGATTCTCGCCGCCAATCGGGATCGGTCGACCAACCGTGATGTTCATATCCCCATGGCCGGGCGGGTTTATTGGGGTTGGGGAGCCGGCTGAGGGCATAGCGGGCGAGGTCGTCGCCGCCGCGAGCGAGTTCGCGAGCCAGCCGAAGCGCCTCCCGCGTGCTGGACGGTGAGCGCCGATCTCGAGCCATGCCCACGAGATCTCGCAACGCCATCACCGAGCCGGTTCGATTGCCGCCACCCGGATCTGCGAGCCGCTCGTACATGGACCCAACACCGGGTTCGGACGCCGGCATCAGGGTGATCTGAAAGTCCAAGAGATCGCCGTCCGCCAAACGGCCGGCCGACGGGCCGAGCGTGCCCCACGGGTACGCCCCATCAACGGTTCGGCCGTCGTAGAAGCCGAGCTCTGCGAGAACTTCGGAGTCGTCGAGTTCGATATAGCCGAATCGGACGATGGGGTGATCGGTGAAGTGGCGACCCAGATGGTCGCTGTGGTTGCCGATGCCCGCTGGGTGTGCCGTGTTCGCGCTTGCCAGCAGCAGCGTCGCGTTGCCGATGGCCCCGAGCGCAAGAACGACGGCGTCGGCCTCACAGCGAACGAGTTGGCCTCGTGCATCCATTGCCTCGACCGCGGTGACCCGCTCGCCGTGCGCCGTCGTGATCAAACGTGTGGCGCGCGTGTTGACCAGCGTGCGAACCAGTGGCGTCTCGGTGAAAAGTTGTCCGTCGGGCGCAAAAGCAGACTTCGGTCCGAGCTGGGCCACCTGGCTCGTGACATCGTCGAGCCCGAACTTCAACGGCGCACTGTTGGGGTCGAACGGCCACACATCCGGGTCTTCGCTGAGAGCAGCGATGCGGCAGGTCTTGGCCGCGAGTGCGTAGTACGGCTCGAGCTCGTGCCTGGTGAGCGGCCATCCATCGGACAATCCGGGCCGATCGCCGAATACCCCGGGATTGAGCTGCTGCAGCCGCACGGAGATGCCGTCGCCCCTGGGAATGCTCCATCGATGCGAGGTGCCACCGAGCGCGATCTCCCGGTGCGTACTCGCATCGGGGTAACGATCACGCCTCGACGCACCATCGGGAATGGCGATGTCGTTCGCCGGCCCGCCCGGGTCGTCGCCGGCTTCGAGGATGAGTACCGAGCGCCCGCGACGGGCCAAATCGGACGCGGCGGCTTGACCCACCGGCCCAGAACCCACGACACAAACGTCGGCTCGCAGCGCCACGCTTGACGCGGCCGAACCGGTTTGGGCTACGTCGACCAATCGACTTCCCAGCTTCTTTGTCAGCGACGCTCAAAACGAACGCCACGGTGGCGCACCATGCACCGCCCTACTCGGGTAAAAGTATCACCGATGCGCCCGGCGAAGGAAGCGAGGAAGGCG
>CBESNZ010000102.1:0-9725 GCA_965531045.1 uncultured Acidimicrobiales bacterium | reverse complement strand
CAGCAGGTGGTGAACGAAGCGCAAACGTATTGGGGCGAGGGCTTGTACGTCTCGGTCATGCAGCAGGAGCAGGAATATCTACTCGACGAGTGTGCGATGACGTCATCGTGCTCGGTGCTCACCGGCGACGACAGCGGAGGCTACGGCCTGATCTTCTCACTGACCTATGCGTCCGACGGGTCCGGTGGGCTCGAAGTGACCTCACTGCTCAACGGCGGCGACGCCGGCTGATACACGTCGGACAACACCGACACGCAGGGCCCGCCGCTAGCGGCGGGCTTTGCGGGTTTTGCGGCCGTCCCAGCAGCCACGATGCCAGTGACGGCGAAGGTCTGCCGCCTCGACGGGCACCACGACGACGTGACCTTGGCCCGGCATGATGTCGCGATTGCAGCTCGGGCACAGGTACTGCTTGTTGGCTTGGTACGGCTGGACGAACCGAACCTCGACCTCACCGTACGCCTCGGGATCGTCCATCAGCCGAACAGTACCCAGAGGATGAGCGCGATCGACACGGCAAATGCCGCACCCACCAAGATGATGTCGGACGGCCGACGTTTCATGGGTCGATTCGGATCGAAGCCCATCAGCCAGCGCTATGAAAAGTCGCGCTTTTCCTTGATCTTGGCCTTCTTGCCGACACGATCGCGCAGGTAGTAGAGCTTGGCCCGACGAACGTCACCGCGAATGGTGCGCTCGATCTTTTGCACGACCGGTGTGTGCACGGGGAACGTGCGCTCGACGCCGACACCGAAGCTGAGCTTGCGCACCGTGAAGGTCTCGCGGATACCGCTGCCCTGACGACGGATGACCGCCCCCTCGAACACCTGCACGCGCTCGCGGTTGCCTTCGACCACGCGGACATGGACCTTGACGGTGTCGCCAGGGCCGAATTCGGGAATGTCGTCGCGCAGACTTGCGGCATCGATTTGGTCGGTGAGGTTCATCGAGACTCTCGCTTCGGCGCAGTTGCGGCGCAGGTTTTGAAAACTTGGCGGACATAGTCGGTCCAGGCCAGCGGATCATCGTATCGGCGCAAAGGGGCAACGCAAATGCGCGCGCCGCGCTATTCCTCGCCGAACTCCGCCAGCACCGCACGTTCATCGTCGCTCAGGCCACCTCGGGATTCGATGAGGTCGGGACGATTGGCCATGGTGCGACGCAGCGACTGGGCCAGCCGCCAGCGGGCGACCTTGCCGTGATCCCCTGACCTGAGCACCGCAGGCACCTCGACGCCGCGAAACTCTGCGGGCCTCGTGTACTGCGGATATTCGAGCAAACCGTCGGCGAACGACTCGTCCTCTCCGGACGTGGCGTTGCCCATCACCCCGGGCACGAGGCGGCCGACGGCCTCGATCACCACCAACGCCGCGACCTCTCCCCCGGCCAGGACGTAGTCGCCCACGGATATCTCGTCGTCGATCAAACCGGTTCGTACCCGTTCGTCGATTCCCTCGTACCGACCGCACAACAACGAGAACCCGTCGAGGCGGCTCAATTCCTGGGCGATGGCTTGGCTGAACGGGCGTCCGGCCGGACCGAGGTAGATCAGCGGGCGGGGCGGGTCGACCGCCTCGACCGCCTCGAACAACGGCTCGGGCTTCAGCACCATTCCCGCTCCCCCACCGAAGGGGGCGTCGTCGACGGTGCCGTGAACATCTGTGGTGTGCGCACGCGGGTCGTGCGAGGAAATCGCGAGCAGGCCACGCTGTTGCGCCTTACCGAGCAGGCTTTCGGCGGTGAACGCGTCGATGAGCCCTGGGAACAGCGTGAATACATCGATGCGCATTGCTATCCCGTGGTCTCGTCGCTGACGACCGCCGCAGCGGGGTCGAAGATGCCGTCTGGCGCGTCGACCACGATGCGGGCCCCCGGGCTGAACTCGACGATGAAGCGGACCGGAACCAGCGTGCCCGATTCGAGCTGCAGCAGATCCGAGGCCGGATTCTCGAGCACCTCGACCACCATGCCGTGGTCGGTGCCTTCGCTGTCGAACACGGTCGAACCTATGAGTTCGTGTACCCACAACTCGTCGGGGTCGTCGATGGGTTCGGCCAGCAGTTCGTGGCCCCGAAGCTCCTCGGCTTCCTCCCGGGTGGTGATCCCGTCGAAGAAGACCAGAAACCTGTCCTGGTGCGGACGCGAAGACGCGACCCGCAGGGGGCCGCGTGCTGTCGCGAGCTCGGCACCCTCATCGAGGCGCTCGAGCCGGTTGGTCGTGAGCGTCACCGTCACCTCGCCGCGCAATCCGTGCGCTTTGCCGATGCGGCCGATGACGAGCATCAGGACCTCTAGTCCATGAATTCGACGTCGACTTCGACGCCATCGCGCGCTGCGGCGGCTCGCACCACGGTGCGGATGGCGCTGGCGACCCGGCCTCGCTTGCCGATGACGCGACCCATGTCGCCTTGGGCGACACGAACCTCGAGCACGGCCCGCTCGTCGGACGGCTCGACATCGACCGTGACCGAGTCGGGGTCGTCGACGATCTGCTTCACCAAGTAGGTGAGGACGGTATTGGCGGTTGGGGCTTCGTTCATTCTTCTTCGCCTGACTTGTCTTCGGCGGCAGCTGCATCGTCGGCGGGAGCCGCTTCGGGCTTCGCTTCTTCTGCGGCAGCTTCCTCGGCGGGAGCCTCTTCGGGCTTCGCTTCTTCGGCTGGGGCTTCTACTGCGGCGGCTTCCTCGGCTGGCGCCTCTTCAGCGGCCGGCGCTTCTTCGGATTTGGCCTCTGGCGCGGGCGCCGCACTTGCGGCGACGGTGACCTTGGCGGTCGGGACCGGCAACACGACAGGCTTGCCGGTGTGGAGTTCCCACGCTCCACTGATCTTCAGGATCTTTTCGACCCGCTCGGTCGGCTGGGCGCCGACGGACAGCCAGTACACGGCTCGTTCGTTGTCGACCTTGATGACCGACGGATCCTGACGGGGTTCGTACGTTCCGAGGATCTCGATGAACCGACCGTCTCGGGGTGACCGAGAGTCGGCGGCAACGACGCGATAGGTGGGTTGCTTCTTCTTGCCCATCCGCATGAGGCGGAGCTTTACAGCCATGGGAATCTCTTCTCGCTTGGGCCCTGCGACTTGAACTGCAGAGCGGCTTCCGTGGCCCACCAGCAAGACGCTTGGGTGGACCCCTCAAGGCTAGAGGTCGACGGAGTCGGTTCCTCAGTTCTCTTCGTTGAGCTGCATCAGCTCGTCGAACCCGGGCATGTTCTCGAACCCCGGCGGCATGTCTTCGAGCCCCGGCAGCGCGAGGTTCTTCGACTTGTCGACCTGTACACCGCCCTTGGGCGTGGTGCGACCCCCGCCGCCACGGCCCTTCTTGCCCTTGCGGCCCTTCTTGTTGCGGGCGCCCTTCTTGGCCTTCTTTCCGGCCAGGCCCATCTGCTTCATCATCGATCGCATCTGCTTGAACTGATCGACGAGATTGGTGACCTCACCGGCGCTGGTGCCTGAGCCGACCGCAATGCGGTTACGACGCGACGCATCGATGACGTCGGGCTCGATGCGCTCGGCGGCGGTCATCGAGCGGATGATGGCTTCGATATGACCGATCTGCTTGTCGCCGATTTCGACGTCGCGCACCTCTTTGGGGATACCGGGCATCATCCCGAGAAGGTTGCCGATCGGCCCCATCTTCTTGATCTGCTGCATCTGCGCCAAGAAATCGTCGAGCGTGAACGTGCCGTCGAGCATCGCCTGGGCGGCGGCCTCGGCTTCATCTTGTTCGAAGGCTTCTTCCGCCTTCTCGATGAGCGACAACATGTCGCCCATGCCGAGGATGCGGCTCGCGAGGCGGTCGGGGTGGAACTGGTCGAAGTCCTCGAGTTTCTCGCCGGTGGACGCGAACGCAATCGGTCGGCCGACGACCTCCTTGACCGACAATGCCGCGCCACCGCGGGCATCACCATCGAGTTTGGTGAGGATGACACCGTCGAGCTCGAGGGTTTCATGGAATGCCTGGGCAACGTTGACGGCATCTTGACCGGTCATCGCGTCGACCACGAGGAACGTGTACTGCGGTGCGAGCTCGGCAGAGATCTGCCGGACCTGCTCCATCAGTTCGGCGTCGATCGCCAGACGGCCGGCGGTGTCGCAGATGATGACGTCGCGACCGAGACGCTTGGCCTCGGCCAGCGATGCCTTGGCGACCTCGACAGGATCGGACGGCTCGGAGAACACCGGCACGTCGATCTGTGCGCCGAGCGTGCGCAGTTGCTCGACAGCGGCCGGGCGTTGCAGGTCGGCACCGACCAGGAGCGGATTGCGCCCCTGCTTCTTGAACCAGGCAGCGAGCTTGGCCGATGTGGTGGTCTTGCCGGCACCTTGCAGGCCGGCCATGAGCACGACCGTTGGCGGCTTGGCCGCGTAGGTGATGGCCATGGTCTCGCCGCCGAGGCTGGCGGTGAGCTCCTCCTGGACGATCTTGACGATCTGCTGCGCGGGGTTCAGCGCCCCGCTGACCTCTTCGCCGACCGCCCGGTCGCGAATGCGGCCCTGCAGCGACTTCACCACGTCGAAGTTGACGTCGGCTTCGAGCAACGCAAGTCGTATCTCGCGCAGAACTTCGTCTACGTCGGCTTCGGTGAGCTTCCCCTTGCCGCGGATGCGGGTGAGAATGCCGTCAAATCGGTCGCTTAAGGCCTCGAACACGGTGGTCAGACTAATGGCCGGGCCGGCCTTTCGGGTTCCACACGCGAGTTGGCCCCAATTTGGCGGACCGAGCGCGTACGCTGCCTCGGATGCGGAGACTCTTCCTCGGACTCCTCCTGGTGGTGCTCGTCCCGCCGACGCTCGGTGGTTGCTCCACCGGATGCGACCTCACCCCACCCGATGGGGTCGAGGTGAAGCTGCGGACCCAACTCGTCGGAATCGGTGGCCAGACGCTGCGCGTGGTTGAACTGCCACCCGACGAGAGCCTCACGCGCAATCAGGAAGTCGATGTCGGCCTCGACGAAATCGAGACGACCTTGCCACCCCCGACCACGGCGATCGCCCTCGACGGTTCGGTGATCACCGAACCGCCGCGCACCACCATCGTCGAGTCCGACGTGTTCGACCCCTCCGCCGTCGACCCCGACAGCATTATCGAGATTGCGCTGATCGGTTCCGCCGATGAATTGGTCATCGGTGAGATGTACGAGATCGTCGCCTACTCCGGCAACGACGGCGTCGTCGCGGTCCTGAACAACGGCTGCCGCGGCGCCGACTCGATCAAGAACATCGACGGCAGCAACATCAGCGGCTGGGGTGTCGGCAAGTCCACCGCCGTCATTGTTGGTCTGTTGGTGTTCCTGCCCACCCTCGGCGCAATCGGCGCGATGTACCTGCTGCGATTCCTCGCCGGACGCCGCCAGGGTCCGGCGATCAAACCCGGTCGCCTGTAGGACTCGGCGCCGGGTGTCGGCGGAGGTTCGTGACCGGCCCTCGGGTGGTTTTCGCGATCCGATAGCTTTGCGAGATGGCGAGACACGGAGCGTTCTGGGCCTTGGCGGTCATACTCGTACTCGCGTTTCCGACGGTGTTGTCGGGATGTTCGTGCCTCGAGCAACCGGAAGAAAACGAATTGGCGTTCGTCGGTGTGTTGGATCAGCTCGAGAATTCGACGGCAACGTTCGTCACAGGTGATGACCGGGCCGTAGGGGTGTACGTCGCCGGCCGGCCGGATGTGCTCCGGGTGGGTCAGCGCTATGAAGTCGTTGCGTATGGCGAAACAGCGACTTCGCGGCGCTGGGCTTACCTGGGCCAGTCCCAAAGTGTCTTTGGATCATGCCCGCTCGCCCTCGACGGCGACGATTCGATCCATCATGCCGACGGATCGGCTATCGACACCCGGGTTGTGACGAACTGGTCCACCGCCCGGTTCTTCGGAGTCATCGCGTTGTTTGTCCTCACCCCACTCGTCCTCATGTGGGCGGTACTCACGGCGGTACGTCGGCTGGTGCGGGGTCGCGACGATGGCTACGTCGATCTCTGATGAGCCTTATCGCCCAGTGGTCTTGCTCCGTCGCGACGGCGCTGCAACCATGTCCGGAGACACCGACGCTGGAGACCGACCGTGCAGAGCCAAAACGTGCAGAGCCGCACCCGTGACTAACCGGGTGGATATCTACAACCCGGACCTTTACGTCGATGGGCCGATCCACGACATCTTCGCCACCCTGCGCAAGACCGAACCGGTGTATTGGCAGGATATGCCCGATGAACCCGGCTACTGGGCTGTCCTACGCCACGCCGATCTCTGTGCGGTCGCAAAGAATTCGGCCGTCTTCTCGGCCGAAGAGATGGGGGTGGTGCTCGAGGACCCCGAGCCCGAGCGACTCGAACAGAGCCGCAACATGATGCTGATGATGGACCCGCCTCGGCACACCAACCATCGCAAGCCGTTGGTGCCGAGCTTCAAGGCCAGAGCCATCGCCCAGATGGAAGATCAGGTACGCACGATCTGTCGGGAGATTCTCGACCAAGTTCCCGACGACGGCGAGGTCGAGTTCGTGCACGACGTGGCCGCCATGCTCCCCAACCAGGTCGTCGGCGAGTTGATGGGACTTCCACCCGAGGACGGACACAAGATCCGCCGGTGGGCCGAGGAGAGCACCAGCGCGCAAGACCCCGAGTTGGCGTCGACCGACGAGGCACCGAAGGGCATGGCGTACATGGCGATGTATGCCATGGAACTCGCCGCCCGGCGCCGGGAAGAGGAACCCCGCGACGACCTGATGTCGCTGATCCTCGCCGGCGATTTCGGCAACGGTCCAATGACCGATATCGAATTCGGGAGCTTCTTCGTGCAGCTGGTCACCGCCGGCAACGACACGACCAAGACCATGCTGTCCTCGGGACTCCATACGCTGCTCGACCACCCGGATCAGCTCGCCGATCTGCGCAACGACTACTCGCTCCTGCCGGGCGCGGTCGAGGAGATCCTCCGCTATGCCAACCCGTTGCACTACTTCCGGCGAACCGCACTCAGCGATACCGAGGTCGGCGGTCAGGCCATCGCCAAGGGCGATAAGCTCGCGATGATGTACACCTCGGCGAATCGCGACGAGCAGGTGTTCGATCGCCCGAACGAGTTCGATATCCGACGCTCGCCCAACCCTCATCTTTCGTTCGGCATCGCAACCCATTTCTGCCTCGGTGTCCATCTCGCACGACTCGAGGGGCGCGTGTTCTTCGAAGAGTTGCTCGAACGGTTCCCCACCATCACGCAAACCGGACCCGCCCGCCGCGTCCGATCGAATCTCAACAACGGATTGAAGGACCTGCCGGTACTGCTCGAGCGCTGAGAAAATTTGGTGTCGCCTAGGGTTGCGGTTGTGCTCCGCCTCCGGAAATTCCAACTCTTGGCTGTGACGCTCATCCTGTTTGGATTGGCCTCCACACCGGCGGCAGCCCAGAGCGACGAGGTCCCGGGCGACGAAGTCCCGGGCGAATGCGGGTCGGTCGAGGTCGGTTCGTCGACCTTCACCGGCGAAGTCGTGGGAACGGACGGGCGACGCGTGATCTTCAGGGTGGACGGCGACGACGTCGCCGTTCGGGTGGAAGGCGAACGAAACCGCTTGAAGAACGGGCAGAACTACGAGGTCACCGCATATGACCTGGTGAAGTTCGATGCCCCGGTCGCGTACCTCGACGCCGAAAACTGCATCGGCCCCGACACCACCATTCGCCACGCCGATGGCAGCGCCATCAACACGTCGGCCAATTGGCTTTCGATCATCTGGTGGACGGTGGTCATCCCGATCGCCGGGATTGGCATCATCATCGTCGGCCTGTCCGCAGCGCGCCGCCGCGCCGTTGGCCGGCGCGACGAACTACCCGACGACGACCTTGGCCCTTGGGACATAGCCGACGCCGACGGGTGATCCCAGCCCCAGCCGCGAACGAACCACCTCGATCGAGTCACGATGCACGGCGACGAAGTTCTGGGCGGTGGGATTACTCGGCGTCAGCTCGTTGATGTCGGCGTGATACTCGAAGGTGTCGTATCCGGCGGCGGCAAGCAGCTCGATGACCTCACTGCGGGTCGAGCCCATTCGCCGAAGCTGATGGTCGTAGGCCTCCATGAGAATGACCCGAATCGTCCCGCTCGAAAGCAACGACATCGCGCCGCTCAGGGCCAGCATCTCGCTTCCCTCGAGGTCGAGCTTCGTGAGAATGATCGGTGCATCGCCGACAAGATCGTCCAGCCGGGCACTGCGGACCGGAGTGGACTTCTCGTTGGCGAGGTCGGCGACCGCGACAGCGTTGCTGACGTCCCAATCGGTCATGAAGGCCACCTCGCCCTCGGCGTCACTCAAACAGACTTCGTGCACAATCGTGTTCGTGATGTTGTTGTGGGCGAGATTGGCCCGGAGGTTGGCGAGCGTTCGTGGTGCGGGCTCGATGGCGTGCACCGTGCCCCGCTCCCCTACCAGCGACGATGCGATCAACGTGATCAGCCCGATGTTTGCGCCACCATCGACGACGACATCACCGGGACGCAGCAGACGTTCCACGAAATGGATTTCGTCGTACTCGAAATAGCGACCGAAGTAGACGAGGTTCGAAACGCAGGACGAATCGCTGTAGAGCACTTCGAGTCCGTCGCCCAACGACACCGCTGACGGAGGATGTCCGAGGCGTTTCCGAGTCTGATAGGTAACGGCAGACAGCACCCGTCGCCCAAGCTTGGTCCGGTTCGCCGGGTGGCGAATGATCTTCTTCGGCACGCTGATCGCGTAGAAGAGGAGCGAGTGCTTGCGTTCGCGTGTTCGGGTCACCGCGTCCCATCGGCGTCGCAGCATCGACGTTGAGGAAGGACTACACCTCGAACAGGGCGTCGACGAACGCGTCGGAGTCGAAGTCGATGAGGTCCTCGACCCCTTCGCCGAGGCCGACGAGCTTCACCGGAATACCGAGCTCGCCTTGGATGGCCATCACGATGCCGCCCTTGGCCGAGCCATCGAGCTTGGTCAACACGACTCCGGTGACCTCGACTGCCTCGGCAAATACCTGCGCCTGGGTCAGGCCGTTCTGGCCGGTGGTTGCATCGATGACGAGAAGTACCTCGGACACCGTGCCGGCGCCCTTCTCGGACACCCGCCTGACCTTCCGGAGCTCGTCCATCAGGTTGCTCTTGTTGTGTAATCGTCCGGCGGTATCGGCCAACACGAGGTCGGCGCCCTTGGCTGCCGCAGACTCGACGGCGTCGAAGATAACAGCGCTGGGGTCGCTCCCTTCGTTGCCACGAATGATGTCGGCCCCCGCGCGCTCGGCCCACATCGTGAGCTGCTCGGCGGCGGCGGCGCGGAACGTATCGCCTGCGGCCATGACGACGCTGTGACCAGCATCGACCTGACGCTTGCCGAGCTTGCCAATGGTCGTCGTCTTGCCGACGCCGTTGACGCCGACGAAGAGCCAGACCGACGGAGCCTCGTCGGCGAAGTGCAGTTCACGATCGAGGCCGGACAGACGCACTTTGAGCTCGTCCTTGAGCATCTCGACGACTTCAGCAGACTCGGTGATCTTCTCGGCGGTTGCCTTGTCGCGAACCGCCTCGATGACCGACAGGGCCGTGGGCACCCCGACGTCGGCGCGAATGAGCGCTTCCTCGAGCTCTTCCCACGTCTGCTCATCAACACCGCGCGCCAGAATCGAACCGAGGTAGCCGGTGAAGGCGCCGCGGGCCTTGCCAAGCCGCTCGCGCAGGGGGGGCTTGACAGCGGGAGGCTCTTCGACG
>CBESNZ010000101.1:0-9764 GCA_965531045.1 uncultured Acidimicrobiales bacterium | reverse complement strand
CGCTGAAAGGCCATGCCGTAGTCCTGGTCGAGGCGGGCCTGCTCGGCGGTCTTGCCCAGAACCTCGATCGAACCCGAACTCGGAGGGGTGAGCGAAGCGATCAACCGGAGCAGCGTGCTCTTGCCGCAGCCGGACGGACCGATGAGTGTCACGAACTCGCTGGGGGCCACGGTGAGATCGATGTCGTCGAGGGCTAGGACCTGATTGGCCTTGCCGGGGTTGAAGGTCTTCGACAGGCCGCTGACCTGGATCGCAGTCGTCATCAGATCGCTTCTCGTCGTTGGCGGCCGAGGACCAGCCGCTCGGCGGCCGTGACGACCAGAAACACGGCGATGCCGAGGATCGCCGCTCCGGCCACTGCGGCGTACAGGCGCTGTGGACCCGTGGTGTAGTTCAGCGCCTCGCCGAAGAGGCGTCGGCCAAGGCCACCGCTCACCCCGGCGGAGATCTCACCGACGATGGCCCCGACGATGCTGGCCGTGGCGGCGATCTTGAAGGCGGCGAACAAATACGGAACCGATGCCGGCAGTCGCAGTCTCCAAAGCGTCTGCCCCCAACTCGCGGCATAGGAGTCCATCAGCTCGAGATCGTCGGGGGAGGGTGACTGCAAACCGCGCAAGCCGTTGACGGCCACCGGGAAGAACGTGAGGTAGGTGGCGATGATGGACACCGACATCCAGTCCTGCCATTCCCACGGGAGCCACTCGAAGTTCTTGCGGCCCCAGATGACGATGATCGGAGCGATCGCGATGAGCGGGATGGTTTGGCTGGCGATCACGTAGGGGAGAAGCCCCCGCTCGAGCGGTTTCCAGCGGGCGAGAACGATGGCGATGACGAGGCCGAGGACGAGACCGGCGACGAGACCCACCGCCGCCTCTCGCAAGGTGAACAACCCTTCTTCGAAGAGCACCGCCGAGTAGACCTTGCCGCTCCGGCCATCGGTGGCGCTGAACTGGCTGACGATGTCGCCGAGTGGCGGCATGTTGAGATCGTCGCCACGGGGAAGGAACGAGCCGAGTATCGGCCAATCGGTCTGGGCGCCGTCGAGCGCGGAGGAAAATGCCTTGTAGCCGCTGTAGAGCAGGGCGATGAGCGCGACGAACACTCCGAAAACCGCGAGCTGACGCGTCGATCGAACCACGAGGTCACGTCGGTCCTCGCGCCGCGTTTCCTGCGCGAGCAATTGTTCTCGTACCAGTGGATCCGCTGGGTGCTCCGGAGCGGATGCCGTCGTCATGCTCAACCGTTCAACGCCGGGATGATGCGCTGCCCGTAAGCGTTCAGGGTCTCGTCCTTCTGGTCGTGCATCAGGTAGATGGCGAACTGGTCGACGCCGAGCGCCTTGAGTGCCTGCAGCCGCTCGATGTGGGCTTCTTCGGGGCCGAGGATGCAGAAGCTGTCGACGATGTCGTCGGGGACGAAGTCGGTGTGGTCCTGACCGGCCTTGCCGTGCCCGCCGTAGTCGTAGCCCTCGCGTTCCTTGATGTAGTCGGTGAGGGCCTGCGGAACGCCTGACCCGTCGCCGCCGTATCGGTCGACGAGGTCGGCGACGTGATTGCCGACCATCCCGCCGAACCAGCGGCACTGATCGCGTTGGTGGGCGATGTCGGTCCCCACATAGGCGGGGGCGGCGACGCAGATGTACAGGTCGTCGGGATCGCGGCCGGCTTCTTCCGCCGCGGCCCGCACGGCACCGATCGTCCACTCCGCCAGGCTGAGATCGGCCAACTGCAGGATGAAACCGTCGGTCTCGCTCCCGCACAGCTTGAGGGCTTTCGGACCGTACGCCGCCATCAGGATGTTGAGCTCGGACTCCTTGGCCCAGGGGAACTGTTGCTGCGTGCCGTTGTAGGTGGTCTCGCGGCCCTCGGCGAGATCCTTGATGACCTTCATCGCATCGCTGAGGGTTGCCAGGTTGCTCGGCGTGTGGCCCAGGACTCGCATCGCGGAGTCGCCGCGACCGATGCCACAGATGGTGCGGTTGCCGAACATGTCGTTCAGAGTCGCGAAATGCGAGGCGGTAACGGTCCAGTTGCGGGTGCCGGGGTTGGTCACCATGGGACCGACGATCATGCGATTCGTCGCCGACAACATCTGGCTGTAGATGACGTAGGGCTCCTGCCAGAGGATGTGACTGTCGAACGTCCAGCCGTGCGTGAACCCCAACGTTTCAGCCTTCGCGGCCAGATCGACGACTCGCCAGGCGGGCGGGTCGGTTTGCAGTACGACGCCAAAATCCATGGTTGCAGATCCTCAGTTGTTGGTGGGGAAGCCGAGATCGACTCGGCTGTTGGCAGGGTCGGGCCAGCGGCTGGTGATGACCTTGGCCTTGGTGTAGAACCGCACGCCCTCGGGTCCGTACATCGTGGTGTCGCCGAACAGGGAGTCCTTCCAGCCGCCGAAGCTGTGGTATCCGACGGGGACCGGTACCGGCACGTTGATGCCGACCATGCCCGCATCGGCGTCTTCTTGGAACTGCCGTGCGGCCGCGCCGTTCTGGGTGAAGATGGCGGCGCCGTTTCCCCAGGGGTTGTTCTTGATGAGGTCGACGCCTTCTTGGTACGTCGCGCACCGCACGATCGAGAGCACGGGACCGAAGATTTCGTCCTTGTAGCAATCCATCTCGGTGGTGACGTTGTCGATGAGGCTGACGCCGATGAAGTACCCATCGTTGTCGAAGCTCTGGTCCCGGCCATCGACCACGACGGTGGCACCTTGGTCGGCGGCGCTGCCGAGATACCCCGCGACCCGGTCGCGTGACTGTTGCGTGATGAGGGGGCCCATCTCCGACGCGGCGTCGGTGCCGTCGCCGATCGTGAGCTTCTCCATGCGGACCTTGATGGCATCGATGAGCGGTTCGGCCACATCGCCGACCGCGGCGACGACCGAGATGGCCATGCAGCGTTCGCCGGCCGAACCATAGGCGGCCGACACGGCGGCATCGGCGGCCATGTCGATGTCGGCATCGGGCAACACGATCATGTGGTTTTTCGCGCCGCCGAGGGCCTGGACCCGCTTCCCGTGGGCGGTAGCGCGCTCCTGCACGTACTTGGCGATGGGAGTCGAACCGACGAAGCTCGCCGCCTTGACGTCGGGGTGCTCGAGCAGTCGGTCGACCGCGACCTTGTCGCCCTGCACGACATTGAGCACGCCCGCCGGGAAGCCGGCTTCCTGGAAGAGTTCGGCCATGAACAGCGGGGCCGAGGGATCGCGCTCGGACGGCTTGAGCACGAAGGTGTTTCCGCTCGCAACCGCGTTCGGGATCATCCACAGCGGCACCATCATCGGGAAGTTGAACGGCGTGATGCCGACGACCACGCCGAGCGGCTGGCGAACGGTGTAGACGTCGACGCCGGTGGAGGCCGCTTCGTTGTAGCTGCCCTTGAGCAACTCGGCGATGCCGCAGGCGTACTCGATATTCTCGATTCCTCGGGCGATTTCGCCAGCGGAATCGGAGAGCACCTTGCCGTGCTCCGCGGTGAGCAGGGAGGCGAGGTGGTCGGCGTTCTCCGCGACGAGATTGCGGAAGGCGTACATGAGCTTGGTCCGCCGCGCGAGGCTCTGCTTGCTCCACGACTCGAACGCCCGCTGGGCTGCGGCTACGGCGGCGTCGACCTCTTCGACCGATGCAAGGTCGAGGGTGGCGGTTTGCTCGCCGGTCGCCGGGTTGTACACGCCGGTGGTGGCGCCCGACGTGCCGGCGACGATCCGGCCGTCGATCAGATGGGAAATGGTCTTCATGGTGTCTCTTCTGTGAGCGTTCGGTCGGGGTGAGACCCCGAGGTGATCAGATGAGGTAGCTGCTCAGACCACGACGGAGGAACTGCCCGTGGCCCTTGCTGCCGAGGTACTGCTCGTTTTCGACGATGACCCGACCGCGCGACATGACGGTTTCGACCTTGCCGGGCACGGTGATGCCCTCGTAGGCGGAGTAATCGATGTTCATGTGGTGGTTCTCGACGCTGATGGTCCACTCGTGGTTCGGGTTGTAGAGCACGATGTCGGCGTCGGACCCCGGTTGGATCACGCCCTTCTTGGGATACATGCCCATCATGCGCGCCGGGGTGGTGGAGCAGAGCTCGACCCAGCGGGCCAGGCTGATTTCACCCTGGGTGACGCCCTGGTAGATCATGTCCATCCGGTGTTCGACGCCGCCGATGCCGTTGGGGATGGCCCGGAAATCGTCGGTGCCGAGCTCTTTTTGTTCCTTCATGCAGAACGGGCAGTGGTCGGTCGACACCACGCTGAGATCGTTGGTGCGCAAGCCGGTCCACAGGTCTTCCTGGTGGTGCTCGTGCTTGGTGCGCAGCGGTGTCGAGCAGACGTACCCCGCACCGTCGAAGCCCTGGTCGAGGTGGTCTTCGACGTTGAAGTACAGGTACTGCGGGCAGGTCTCGGCGAAGACGTTGGCGCCCTTGTTGCGGGCGATGGCGACCTGTTCGAGCGCTTCGGAGGCCGACAGGTGCACGATGTAGAGCGGCGCCGCACCGACCTTTGCGAGCTGGATGGCCCGGTGGGTGGCTTCGCTCTCGAACTCGGCCCGGCGGACGTAGCCGTGATTGACCGGGTCGGTTTCGCCCCGTTCGACGGCCTGTTCGGCCAACACGTCGATGGCCAGACCGTTCTCGGCATGCATCATCAACAGCCCGCCGTTTCCGGCCGCTTGTTGCATGGCCCGCAGAATCTGGCCGTCGTCGGAAAGGAAGACCCCGGGGTACGCCATGAACAGCTTGAAGCTGCTGACTCCCTCGTCGACCAGCAGGTCCATCTCCTTCAGCGACGCGTCGTTGACATCGCCGACGATCATGTGGAAGCCGTAGTCGATGGCACATTCGCCCTCGGCCTCGGCCATACGGGCGTCGTAACATTCACGAACGTTCAGCCCGAAGGACTGCGTCGCGAAATCGACGATGGTCGTGGTGCCGCCCCAGGCCGCCGCTCGGGTGCCCGTCTCGAAATCGTCCGATGCGACCGTGCCGCCGAATGGCAAGGCCATGTGGGTGTGCACATCGACGCCGCCGGGGATGACATAGCGGCCGGTCGCGTCGAGGACCCGTTCGGCGCCGCCCTCGGCCGAAACCGCCAAGTCGGAGCCGGGGCTCAGCAGCGCAACGATCTTCTCGCCATCGACCAGCACCTCGGCGAAGTCGGCACCGGTTGATGAGATGACCGTGCCACCCTTGATGAGAATCGTCATGACAGCTCCCTAGCTCGTCGCTTGTATTGCTCCAACGAGGGCGTCGATGCCCTCATCGAGTTCTTGTTCGTTGGTCGCCAGCATCGGAGCCAGCCTGATGACATTGCCATACAACCCACCCTTGCCGACGAGAAGACCGCGCTCCTTGCATGCGTCGAGGAGGCGGCCGGCGATGGCCGAGTCGGGGTCGATGCCTCCGGGCTGGACCATTTCGATGGCCTGCATCAAGCCCCTGCCTCGCAGTTCGGCGATCCAGTCGGTGGCGTCGACCACCGGTGTCAGCCGCTCGGAAAGGCGGGCGCCCATCTTCTTCGCGTTCCCCTGCAGATCGTGGTCTTGCACGTATTTCAGCGTGGCCCGGCCGGCGGCGGCGGACAGGGGATTGCCGCCGAAGGTCGAGAACGACAACACGTCGATGCAGTTCATGACTTCGGCACGGCCCACGACGCCCGCGAGGGTGATGCCGTTGCCCACGCCCTTGGCGAAGGTCAGCATGTCGGGGATGATGCCGTGGGCCTGATAGCCCCAGAAGTGTTCGCCGGTTCGACCCCATCCGGTTTGGACTTCGTCCGAGATGAACAGGATCTCGCGGTTGGCCAGTTCTTTGCCCATCGCGCCGAAGAATCCGTCCGGGGGCGTGGCGAAGCCGCCCACGCCCTGAATCGGCTCGGCGATCATGGCCGCGACCCGACCGGCGGTTCCCATGTCGATCATCTGCACCAAGTCGGCCACGCACGCTTCGGTGAAGGCGTCGTCGTCGAGATCGCGGAACGGCGATCGAAGGCGGTAGCCGCCCTGGATGAAGTTGACGTTGAGGGCGGACATGTTGGCGACCGACCACGAACCCTGCGCGGTGAGTGCTTGCGCCGAGTACGACCGCCCGTGGTAGCTGTTGCGCATGGCCAGCACCTCGTTGGAGCCCCGGTACGCGCACGCGGTCATCACTGCGGTGTCGTTGGCTTCGGTGCCCGAGGCGGTGAAGAATACCCGCGCATCGGGAATGCCAGATACCGCGGCAACCTCTTCGGCGAAGGCGATCATCGGTTCGGACAAGTAGAGCGTCGAGGTGTGCATCACCTTTGCGGCCTGCTCTTGCACGGCGGAGACGATCTCGGGAATCGAGTGGCCGATCATGGTGGTGAGCACCCCACCGAACCAGTCGAGGTAGCGGTTGCCCTCGAGGTCCCACACGTACGAACCCTCGCCGCGGTCGATCGAAATCGGCTCGGCGTGCAAGGGCTTGAGGTAGGAGGGGAGTACGGCCTTGTAGCGGGCGAGGAGGTCCTCGGTGGCGGTCATCGTGTCCCTCGGGGTCAGGCTTCGGCCAGGGGGCCGTACATGTCGGGGCGGCGATCTCGATAGAACGCCCACTGGGCGCGGGTTTCGTCGATCAGCGCCAGGTCGAGATCGCGAACGACGAGCTCTTCATCGGTGTCGCTGGCGGTTCCGTCGACGAACTGACCGCGGGGGTTGGCGAAGTACGACGTCCCGTAGAAGTCGTTGTCGCCCAACGGTTCGACACCGACGCGGTTGATGGCGCCCACGTAGTACATGTTGGCGGCGGCCGACGCGGTCTGCTCGAGCTGCCACAGGTACGCGGAGAGCCCGCGACTGGTGGCCGACGGGTTGAACACGATTTGTGCGCCGGCCAGACCGAGCGCTCGCCAGCCCTCCGGGAAGTGGCGGTCGTAACAGATGTAGACCCCGACCCTGCCGACCGCGGTTTCGAAGATCGGATACCCCAAGTTGCCGGGGCGGAAGTAGAACTTCTCCCAGAAGCCGTTGACCTGGGGAATGTGGGTTTTGCGGTACTTGCCGAGGTAGGTGCCGTCGGCGTCGATGACGGCGGCGGTGTTGTAGAGAATGCCGGGCTGCTCCTCCTCGTACATGGGGAGCACGGTCACCATGCCGAGTTCTTTCGCCACCGACTGGAAGCGCTGCGTGATCGGACCCTCGGGAATGGCCTCGGCGTACTCGTAGAACGCCGCGTCCTGGACCTGGCAGAAGTACGGACCATAGAACAACTCCTGGAAGCAGATGACCTGGGCGCCCTGGGCGGCGGCCTCGCGCATGCGCTCCTCGTGGAGATCGATCATCGACTCCTTGTCCCCGGTCCATGCCGTCTGGAGAATCGCTGCCTTGACCATGTTTGTCCGTTCTCTGGCCGCGAGCGGCCATTGTCACAGCCCGCCTCTTGCCGGCGGGCTTCCCCTGTCACAACGTTCGATTCCAACCCGGATCAGCGCGGTGGAACCACGCTGCCCCTCGGTCAAGAATCGGTTGCACTTCGAACTGTCTGCGACCAGTATCTGTGCCAGACGTTCCGAGCACAAGGAAAGCTTTGTGCCAGACAAAACAGTTGACACGATCGAAACACTTCCGATCGACGATCTTGTCGATCGCACGCCGAACGGCATCGCGCAAGCGATTGGCCGACTCATCAGCACCGGTGAGCTCGTCGTCGGACAGAAATTGCCGACCGTTCGAGAGGTGGCGCGCCAATTTGGCGTGAGCCCGACGACGATCAGCGACGCGTGGCGGATCCTCCAGCGCCACGGTGCCATCGACACCGAGGGGCGGCGCGGCACATTCGTTCGCGGGGCGCGGCGGGGCGCGGCCCCGGGTCGGTACTGGCGAGTTCCGGTCGATCCGGGTACGTACGCCGTCGACCTGTCGACCGGCACGCCCGACCCCGGTTTGCTCCCGCCCACGCAGCCGGCGTTCGGCCGCGTGTCGCTCGATCTCCCGGTGTCGTCGTATCTCGATGCGCCGGTGCTGCCCGACCTCGAGGTCGAGTTGCGCGGCGACTGGCCGTTTGAGCCAGAGCTCCTCACCATCGTCAATGGAGCGCAGGACGGTCTGGACCGCTTGGTTCGTGCCCTCGTCAACGTCGGCGACGTCGTGCTCGTCAATGACCCCGCATTTCCTCCGCTGCTCGACATGATCGATGCGGTCGGCGGCCAGATCGTCGGGATCGGAATGGATGACGAGGGTGCCCGGCCCGACGAGGTGGAGGCAGCGTTGGCCCAGCGGCCGGTGGCTTTGTTCCTCCAGCCGCGGGCGCACAATCCCACCGGCGTGTCCACGTCCCCGCGGCGAACCCGAGAACTGGCGGAGGTTCTCGATGACACAAACGTGGTGATCATCGAGGACGACCACTCGGCATATGTCAGCGGGTGCCCGCTTTCCAGTCTCGGTGAGTATCTCCCCGACCGCGTGGTGCACATCCGCAGCTTCTCGAAATCCCACGGCCCAGACCTTCGCCTGGCGGCGGTTGGGGGCGCGGCCGCGCCGATCGACAATGTGGTTCGGGGACGGCGCATGGGACCGTCCTGGAGCAGTCGCCTGCTCCAGCAGGTGCTGCTCTCCATGTTGCAGGACGCCTCGACGCGGGACTTCGTGCGGCGGGCCGAGGGCGAGTACGTGCGGCGGCGGGCCGCGTGGATCAGTGCACTGGATGCCCGTGGCGTGGCGGTGGGTGGCACCGCTGGTATCAATCTGTGGGTGCCGGTCGACGACGAACAGAATGCGCTGGTTGCGCTCGCCGCCAATGGCGTCGGCGCTGCGCCCGGTACGCCGTTTTGTGTGCGCCGGTCCAGCGAACCGCACATTCGCATCAGCATTGGGAACGTCGCCGGCGAGGTCGAAGACCTGGCCGATCTCATCGCCCTTGCCGCCCACGTTCAACCCGGAGGATCCATATGATCGATGTACGAGCCCACGCCATGACGTGCCTGGAGGAGGACCGGATCATGGCTGTGCTCCGGCAGATCCCGCGAGAATATCTCGTGCCGTTGGCGGACATCCTGGTCGAGTCCGGGGTCCGGAGCCTCGAGATCACCCACGACTACGCGGACGCTACCGACGACGTCGCCTTCCTCAGCGAGCGGTTCGGCGAGCGCGCCTCGGTCGGCGTCGGCACCACGTGGACGGTTGCGCAGGCCGAGTCGGCCGCAGCCGCCGGGTCGACGTTCTGCGTGTTGCCGGGCGTCGACATCGAAACAGCGCGGCGGAGCGCCGAGCTCGGCATGCTCACCTTGCCGGGGGTCCAGACCCCCGCCGAGATCCAAACCGCTATCCGCGCCGGGGCCGACGTCTTGAAGTTCTTCCCGGCCGATCCGCCCGGCGCGTCCTGGCTTGCCCAGGTAGCACCGGCCTACCCGCAGAAACCCTTCATGGCGACCGGCGGTGTCACCATCGACTCCATGGCCGACTTCTTCGCTGCCGGCGCGATTGCGGTCGGCATGGGCGACACGTTGTTCGGTGATTATCGCAACCCTGACGTCGACCTGATTCGACGAGTCGTTTCCGAGGCCGCCCCGTCATCATGAAGCCGCTGGGAGTCGTCGTCGCCTGTTTCTTGCTGGGCGCATGTGGCGGTGACGACACGGATTCACGCGACACCGACCCATCGTCGACGACAACCGAGGTGCTGCTCGAATCAGCGTCGGCCGTCGCTGAGCTTCAGGCACTCTTCGCGGATGCGCAGGGCTCGGGATCGGCAACCAGCCTCGACGTGTGCCCCCTCGGCAGAATGCAGCGGAACCTCGATGATTTGTGGGTTGAC
>CBESNZ010000100.1:0-9851 GCA_965531045.1 uncultured Acidimicrobiales bacterium | reverse complement strand
AACCCAAAGCGACGATATTCGTCTGTTTCGGTTCACAAATCTTGGAATTGCTGGATCAGGTCGCGTTTGGTGACCTTGCCTGCGGGGCTCCGAGGTAACGAGCCGACCAGTTCGACACGTGAAGGCGTGGCTTGTTTGCGGAGCCCCGCAGAGACCAGCGCCGTGTGGATCGACTCCACGGTCGGCTCGGCGCCACCTGCGGCCACGATCACCGCGCAAACCGACTCGCCGGTGCGATCGTCGGCGAGACCGATCACCGCCGCATCGGTGACCTCGGGCAACCCGAATAGCAAGTCCTCGACTTCCTTGGCCGAAATGTTCTCGCCATTGCGAATGATGATGTCCTTCAACCGGCCGGTGATCGTGACGAAGCCGTCCTCGTCGATGATGCCCAGGTCGCCGGTGCGGTAGTAGCCGTCGCGATCGAACGCGTCGGCGTCGAGCGACTCGTCGACATAGCCCAGCATCACCATGGGTCCCTTGGCCCGAAGTTCGCCCTCGATCCCCGGAGCGGCCGGCGCGTCGCCACCCACCGGAACCACGATCAACTCGACTCCCGGCAGACCCCCGCCCTCGGTCGTCGCGATCTTGGCGTCGGGATCGGTGACGGCGAGATTGGTCAGCTCGGGCGCCTCGGTCAGACCCCAGCCCGAGACGGCTCCGACCCCGCCGAGTTCGGCCACGAGGCGATGGTGCAGCGCCGGCGGGATCGGTGACCCTCCGCCCGGATTGGCCTTGAGGTTCGGGAAAAGCGGTCCCCTGTCCGCCGCAGTACGAGCGTCTTGCGCCGCGAGGTACATCAAGAAGAAGGGCGTCCCCGTGCCGGCGTGGGTGCAGTCCCGATCGGACAAGAACGCGATGGTCTCGACCGGATCGACCACGGCATCGAGCAGGTGGGTGCAGCCCCGCAGCACGGCCATGAACAACAAGCCGATGCCCCCGATGTGCGGAAACGGGAACACCAGCGCGTACCGGTCACCGACCGCAACGTCGAGCCGCTCGCCCATCGGACCGGGAAACGAGCCGACGGTCTGGTCGGCGTGTTTCGCCCCCTTCGGGTCGGCCGTGGTACCCGACGTGTAGCAGATCCACCGAACCTCGTCGGGCTGAGCGACGGCCACCGCCGGCAGCACCGAAAGGTCGCCGGACGGGAACGAGCCAGGGGTGACGACCAGCTGTCGCAGCCCATTGGCCTCGGCGATTCGCCCGCCCATGGCACCGAAGTCGTAACCGCCGAACTCGCCCGTGGTGATGAGGTACTGCGCGCCGCACTGTGCGGTGCAGAAGCCCACTTCCTTGTCTCGATAGATCCCGATGATCGGGTTCTGCACCACGCCGAGACGGGAGAGGGCCCCGGCCAGTACCACGGTGTCGACCCAGGTCGGCAGGATCCACGACACCACGTCGCCCGGACGAATCCCGAGCTCGAAGAAGCCCGCAGCCATGGCCACACAACGGTCGCGGTAAGTCGCAAAGGTGGCCGAATCGCCTTGACGCGACACCAGCATTGGTTCGTCGGGCCATCTCTTGGCTGCAGCGTCGATGAGGGTCCAGAGGTCGGTCGCAGCTCCGGTTGGGGCACTCACGACGCAGTCCGCCGGGTCGGGGCCGCAACCGCGCGTTCGGTCAGATCGAACTCCAACAGTCCGCCACCTCCGGTCATCGACGACGCCCAATGTGGTTCGACCGGATCTCGACCCGGGTCGATGGTGATATCCCAGCTTCGCTCCCCCGTCCGGGTGACGTAACTGCGCGGGTTCACCGCGTGGGCGATCGATTCGAAGCCGTCGAGCCAGTCGAGCGGACTGCGGCCGGTGGCGTTGTCGTCCAGACCGACGCTGTCGAGAAACTCGATGCTGCCGTGGGTGTCGTCGTGCACGGCGACGGCGTACCGCACGTAGTCGTCGACCAGCAACGGATCGAGCTGCAAGAGCTTGCCGATGGTCGACATGTCGTCTCCCTCGATGCGAAGCGCGTCGCGCAGCCGGGCGACCAGCGGCGGGGCAATGGCCGCGCGGTGCTGCGGTGCGGCTTCATCGAGCAGCTCGGGGCCGAAGTTCTCGTCGACCGAAAAGAATGCCGCCCGCATGAGCAGGTGAACGTCCATGGCGAACTCCTTCGCCTGTCGCACCAGAACGGCGTGCGAGAAGTCCTCGAGTCGAAGGTCGGGCAAGAAATCGCCTGCGTAGTCATCGAGTCCACCGGACTCCAACGACTCGCCCAGGCGAAATTCGAACGTCGCCGCCGCTGACGAACCCACGGCTTCGAAGGATGGCTCTCCCTCGCGCGCCCCGGCCTCGGACTCGACGATCCGTACCTCCCACCGGCAATGATCGCCCGTGAGCTCGTCGGGCTTGGGTGGCCGGTGGATCGGAATCGCTCGCAGCATCGGGTTGGTTTCGCCCAGCGTGGCATCGAACGTGCGGTCTTCCATGTGGTGGCACATGTTGGTGACCAGGCCAGGGTCGTTGTCGCTGATCTGGCGCACGTAGTCGTGGGCTCCGCAGAACGGCAGCCAGAAATATCCGTGGGCGTCGTCGACGAGGTCGTAGTGAAAATCGAGGAAGTGATGCGGTGCGCCGATGTCGAATTGAAAGCTCTTGAATGCCGACTCGACTCCATCGCCGGCAATGCCGAGATTGACCTTGTTGCGGCGGGTGTACCACGGACTCGAACCCATCCATTCGGCGTCTGCCTGTGTGATGCTCGCCGCTTGGCCGTGGGCCATGACGACGTGCGGCATCAATGCCCGGTCGTGATACATCGACACGATCATGTACTCGCGGGCGACGCGGGCAAGTGCGCGCCGATCGAGCCGCTCGAGCGACCAGTCGGGTTCGAACGCCCCCCGGTAGTCCGGCAGTAACTCAGTCATCGTCTTGCTCCAGTTCGCCGGTTGGTCGTTCGGCTCTCATCGAGTCGGGGGCCCCGGGTTCGAGCCAGCCCGAGAGGTCGGCGTCCTCCCAGTCGTCGGGGCCGTACACGGTCTTCGGCAGCGGGGTCATGATGTGGGTATCGCCGCCGGTGACGTAGGTGGCCGACAGGTCCTCCCACGCGGTGAGTCGCTCGTCGGGTTCGCCGGTGTCGTCGAGGCCGCGGGTGGTGTCGAGATCGCGTCGCAACCGCACCCACGCGTCCACTGTCGTGGCCCACACCATCACCACTTCGTGGGCGTTGTTGGTGACCTGCCACAGACCCGTCGCAACCACACCACGAGATTCGAGCTGAGGCTTGCGGTATTCGGCGACCGCAGCCAGAAACTCGAGTTGCGATCCGGGCCGCACGGTGAGTACCTCGTTCACGAACAGGTTGCCCCTAATGCCCCGCTCGGCGATTTCGGCCGTGGTCGGCGAGCCCGGAACGCCGGCACACACCCGGTCGAAGCCACCGGTTCGCCACTCGGCGGCTTTGTCCCACCAGTCGCCGTAGAACGCCTTTCGGCGCTTCAGGTTGAGCCGGTCGAGGTTGCGCCCCCATCCTTCCCAGCCGTCGTCGCCACAATCCCAAATGTTGACGACCTGCGGCCAGCGACCTCCGCCGAAGCCGAGCACGTAGAACGAACCCTGCAGGCTGGTCATCGCCGGCATACGCATGACGGGGTCTTGCCAGAGGTGTTCCATGTAGTCGTATTGGCCTTGGCCGACGACATCGATGGTTTCGTGCACGAAGACGGAACGAGGCACGTTATTCCTCCCAGTCGATGCGGTCGTCGCGGGTTGGCTGACGTCCGGTACGCCACGGACACAGCGGCGCGGCGGCCAACAAGATGCGCTGCCAGTCGGTGGCGTGCTCGCGGGCCGCAGTGCGCCACCCGAGGATGCCGGCGCCGTCCTGTGCCTTCTCGCCCGACGACCACGCGGCCCAGTCGCGCAGATTCCACAGCAGGATCACCTCGTCGTCGTCGCGCAACGCGGTTCGCCACGCGCCCACGAGATCCCAACCGAGTTCGGCGTACACGTCGACCGCCTTCTCTCGCACCAGATCGAGAACGGCGGGAGCGGTACCCGGTTGACACGTGATGATCTCGTGCGCCGACGCCACGGATCGACCACCGGCATCGAGCGATTGGGTGATGGTGGGCATCCACGGGGCGGGCAGCAGAATCCGGTCGAATCCTCCCCGACGGAACTCCGACGCCCGTTTCCACCATTTCTCGAGCTTCGGATCCTGCAGGCCGGGACCCGTGTTCTCCTCGTCGAAGCTGCGGGCCAAGCCATCGAGGCCGGGTTCTTCCCAAATGTTGCAGACCTGGGGCCACGGGCCGGTGCTGCCGACCACCGCCCACACGCCGAAACAGAGCTGCTTACGATCCTCCTGGGCGTTGGGGCTCCAGTTCGCCGTCATGTGGTGCATGTAGTTGGCCCGATTGGTGCCCCGTATGTCGATAAACTCGTGGATGTAGGCCATCTCATTGGTGGGCTCGTTGGCGACGTCAGCATTCGGCGCGGTCATACTCGCTCCAGTGCGCTCCAGAGGGCGCGTTTGGTGGCGGACAGGTACTCGGGGTCGTGTTGCGCGATCTGCTCGGCCAGCTCTTGGGCGCGATGTCGCAGCCGCTCGGCTGCCACCACCTCGGAGACGATTCCCAGCTGCCGAGCCCGTTGCGCATCGAGTCGTTCGAACCGGCCGAGCAGTGCCATCCGGCTGACGGACTCCATGGGCGACTTCTTCAGGAGTCCGATGGTTTCGAATGCAGATACCTGACCGACCGAGACGTGCGGATCGAGAAAGGTGGCGGTGTCGGCCGCGAGCACGATGTCGGCATCGGCGACGAAATGCAAGCCGCCGCCGGCACAGGTGCCGTTGACCGCAGCGATGACGGGCTTCCACACGTCGCAGTGCCAGGCGGTCATACGCAAGGTGAAGTCGCGGGTCTGCCGCGAGCTCGCCCGCAGCGCCGCCTTGTTCTTCGCCAGCTGCACCACGTCGAGTCCGGTCTGAAACGCTTTGCCGTTGCCCGTGTTGACGATGACCTTGACGGAGGGGTCGGCGTCGAGTTGTGTCCAGGCCGCCTCGAGCTCGCCGAACATCTCGGCGTTGATCGCGTTGCCGGCTTCGGGCCGGTCGAAGACGAGCCACCCGACCGCGCCGTCGACCCGAACGTCGAGCGTGGCGAAGTCGCTCACATCGTCCCCGGCGATCCGTCGCTGTGGTCCTCTTGCAGCAGCTCCCAAACGTTGCCCTCCGGGTCGGCGAAAAGGGCAAAGTACGCGCCGGGGCGATGGTTGGTCACCGGAATCAGCACCGTCGCACCAGCGGCCTCCGCCCGGGTGAAATCGGCCTCGACGTCGTCGACGTGCAAGGCCGCGTAGCCCCAGCCGCCGAACTCGGCCCAGCTGTCGCGCGCCGGTGCCGGCTTGGTTGGCGCAGCCGGCTGGAAGAATTTCAGCAACGCGGCGCCGCGCGAGAGCCGGTGAACCTCACCCTGGGGAAGGTCGAGCACGCGATCGACGGTGAACCCGAGGGCCGCTTCGTAGAAGTCGCTCAGGGCGCGGGCATCATTGGTGACGATTCCCGGTTCGATTTCTGGACCGCTCAAGACTGCTCCGTTCGACTACCCAGTTCGCGTCGCAGCACCTTGCCGACCTGGCTACGGGGCAACGCTGGCACCCGCACATACTCCACCGGAATCTTGTACGGCACCAGGTTTGCCCGAGCTGCGGCCTCGAGGGCGGCATCGGTAACCCCGTCGTCGGCCTCGACGACGTAGGCAACCGGGACCTCACCCAATCGTCCGTCGGCCCGGGCGGCCACCGCCACTTCGCGTACGCCCGCCACCGACGCCAGCACCTCTTCCACTTCGTCGGGGAACACCTTGTTGCCGCCCCGGTTGATGAGGTCGCTTTGACGTCCCTCGATCCAGATGAAGCCATCATCGTCGACGCGGGCGAGGTCGCCGGTGTGGACATAGCCGTCGCCGGTCAGCCGTTCGGACAAACCGACCGAGTGATTCGGCGGCCTCACCAGTAGCTCTCCAATGCCATCGCCGTCGGGCGCGTCGAGTCGAACGTCCACGCCGGGGTGGGGTTTGCCGATCGCCCCGATCTTGTCGGCGTGCGCCTTTGCGTCCGCTGATGTCCACCCGATCACCTCGCCGATCTCGGCCTGGCCGTAGCCGTTGAGCACGAATGCTCCGAAGCGGTCTGTGAAGCGACGGGCCTGGAACGGCGACAGCGCAGCAGTTATCGAGCGGACGTAGCGAAGCGGGGCGAGCGTGGCGATGGCAGGGTCATCGTTGAGCATGGCGATTGCGGCGGGCGGCAACACGGTCGAGCGGATCTGATGGCGTTCGACCAACAGCGCAAAGTCGGTGGTGGTGAAGCGGTCCATCAACACCAGCGGAGCTCCGGCTCGCAGGCCGAACAGCGCGTTGTAGATGCCGGCGTTCAGCGCCATCGACACGGGAATGAGGTTCGGCGATGGCGGCCGATTCGGGTCGCTCGGTTTGTCGCGCAACGGGCCGAGCACTCGGTCGATGAGCTCGAGGTAGGCGGTGTGGGTATGCAGGATCGGCTTCGGCGTGCCGGTGGTGCCGCTGGTCCACAGAACAAACGCGGCCTCGGCGGTCGTGTCCGGCGGGATGTCATTCGTCGACCCGACGACCGACGAGCCCCGCACCGTTGTCGACGGACCGATGTCGTCGAGGAGTCGGTCGACGGCGCTGTCGGGCAACCGCGGGTTGACCGGGACGAAGATTGCATCGTGCCGCCATGTGGCGAACATGGCGACCAACGCGTCGAGACCATCTCCGATCGCTGCGACCGCTTGCCCTGCGCTTGCGCTGATCGTTCCGGCCAGGTCGTCGACCCGCTGGATCAGCTCGCCCTTGGTGATCGCCTCGTCCACGGTGTGCACCAGCACTTCGCCGTCGGCAAAGGGGTGGTCGACCAGCAGATCGAGGAGCGACACGGCTACTCCCGCTCCAGTGGCGCCCAATTGGGATCGCGTTTCTCGGCGAAGGCCATCGGCCCCTCGTTCTGGTCGGGGTGACCCCACATCGACACCAGGTGTTCGGCGCCGTTCTTGCACGCATCGGTGAGACCCAACTCGAGCGCTCCCCACAACGCCTTCTTCGTCGCCGCCATCGCGGCCGGCGAATTCTTCGCGATGGTCTCGCCGAGCTCTTGGGCCCGCCCCCGCAGCTGGTCCGGCGGGTCGACGATCTCGGAGATCATCCCCAGTTCTTTCGCCCGCTCGGGACCCATGCGCTCGTATTTCCCCATGAACGCCATGCGCATCACCGCTTCGACCGGCATCTTCTTCATCAGGCCAATCGCCTCGATGGCCACGACCTGACCGACCGAAACATGCGGATCGAAGAACTGCGCGTCGCTCGCCGCGATCACGATGTCGGCGTCGGCAACCCAGTGGAATCCGCCACCGCAGCAGATGCCGTTGACCGCGGTGATCACCGGCTTCCACACCTGCTGGTGCCAAGAGGTGAAATGCACGTCGAAGTCTTCCATCGACTGGCGGTAGCGCTCCATGCCCACCCCGTCGGAGGCGAGCTCGGACACGTCGACGCCGGTCTGGAAGTCGCGCCCCTCGCCGGTGTGCACGATGACTCGCACCGCGGGGTCGCGGTCGAGTTCGAGCCAGGCGTCGGCGAACTCGTCCCGCATCTCGCCGTTCATGGCATTGCGCACCTCGGGCCGGTTGTTGATGAGCCAACCGACCGGACCGTGCCGCTCGACGATGAGATGGTTGTAGGCAGAACTAGTCACGCGGTACGTCTTTCCATGGTTTTCCGTGATGCGGATCGGGCTCGCGGGGAAGGCCCAGAACCTTCTCGCCCAGCACGTTCTTGTTTACTTCGGTCGTCCCGCCTTCGATGGTGTTCGCTCGGCTGCGGATCATGCCCGCAACCTCATACGGCAGCGAAGTCGCCCACGACTCGACTGACCCAGCGTCTCTTGCATCGAAGGCCATGGCACCGGCGCCGAGCAGATCGACGGCGGCCATCTGTATCTGTTGATTGAGGCGGCCTTGATGGACCTTACCGATCGATGCCGCCGGCCCCGGCGTGCCGCCGGCCTTGACGGTGGCCCGAACCCGCTGATTGGTCCAGTTGCGAATTTGCTCCTCGGAGTACAGGCGGGTCAGTCGATCGCGCATGACCGGATCGAGGTCGCCGCGGTCGCGTGCGGCATCGAGCAACCGGTCGACGCCGCTGCCACCGATGCGATCGACGCCACCCGAGCCGGATCCGGCCACCATCTGGCGTTCCCCGGCCAGGGTCGAGGCCGCAACCCGCCACCCATCACCCTGGGCACCGACGCGATGAAAGTCGGGGACGCGAACCTCGTCGAGCCAGACCTCGTTGAAGTCGACGACGCCACCCATATGGCGCAGTTCACGCACCTCGACGCCCGGGCTGCGGAGGTCGACGATGAAGTAGGTGATGCCCTTGCGCTTCTGGGCGTCGGGATCGGTGCGGGCCAGGCAAATGGCGAACTCGCTGTGGTGCGCCCACGTGCTCCAGACCTTCTGCCCGGCCAACACCCACTCGTCGCCGTCACGTTCGGCGCGCATGGCCAGAGACGCGAGGTCCGAGCCCGCACCGGGCTCGGAGAACATCTGGCACCAGCGTTCGGTATTGGCCACCATCGGTGGGAAGAACCGCAGGCGTTGCTCCTCCGTGCCGTGGGCGAACAACGCCGGCGCGGTGTTGTTGAGGCCCAGCGGGTTGAGTCGACCCAGGTTCAACGGCCCGATGACCTCTTCGACCACCCGCGCCTGTTTGGGCGTGAGATCGAGGCCGCCATAGGCGACGGGCCACGTGGCCACCGCCATGCCCGACGCTGCGAATGTCGGGTACCACGACTCGTACTCGGCCCGAGGCCGAACGGCGCGAATGGCACTGCGCCCCCGGGGTGCGGCCTCGCGCCACGTTTCGGGAACGTGCCCCTCGACCCAGTGCTCGACCGCGTCCCGGATACTGCGGTCGTCGGAGTGGGGACCGATGGCCAACCGGTCGGCGTCGCTACGTCGAGCTGGTGTCACCTGTCCTCAGACCTCATCGGTTCGCCCTCGTTCGACGCGATGTATACATTATCCAGCACCATCCACCGCACCGTATTGGACGCAGACCGTAGGTCGAAATCGCCGCCGTGCGAACAACACATCACGAAGGGGACGACCCGTGGACGACATCGCCGAGTCAGCGTCGCACGAATCGGGCCGGGGCGACATTCTCGAAGCCGCGCCGTCCGACCCCGATCGCCGTTTCCCCGGGTTCCAGATGCCATTCGGTTGGTTCTCCCTGGGGCACAGCGACGAGTTTGCCGACGAGGCCGCAACCGCACGCCGGGTTTGTGATGCAGACGTGGTGGTGTGGCGTGACCATGCCGGAACCGCGGTGGTGCAGGACAGCTACTGCCCCCATCTCGGCGCGAACCTTGCCGTCGGCGGCACCATCGACCGGCACGACGGTGCCGCGTGCATCCGCTGTCCGTTCCACCACTGGGCGTTCGATGCGAGCGGCACGAACGTCGACATTCCGTACGCCGAGCGCACCAACGCCAGCGCAATCGTGCCCACCTACCCCTCGGTCGAGGTGAACGGCATGGTGTTCTTCTGGTGGCATCCCGATCGCACCGTCGCACCGATGTGGGACCTGCCCGAGATCGCCTCGCTCCGTGGCGGCGACTACGACCTGCGCCAAGCCTGGACCATCGATGCGCCCTGGCAGGAGTTCTCGGAGAACGGCAGCGACACCGCCCACTTCGCCTCCGTACACGGGTCGCCCAAGGTCGCGCACATGGAGGAGAGCGACTACAGCTTTCCGACCCGCCGTATGTTCGTTCGCAACTCCTACCCCACCAAGAGCCGCGGTCCCGTCGACGGCACCC
>CBESNZ010000099.1:0-9913 GCA_965531045.1 uncultured Acidimicrobiales bacterium | reverse complement strand
CCAACCATCAGCCGCCGGCTCGATCGACGGCGTCTCGAACGAGCGGCCGGGCCGCCCCTCGACCGGCGGCGCTCCGCTCATGGAATGCGAGAGGTTGTAGAACGTCGGAAACGCAATCGCCATCACTTCGATGGTCGCCACATCAACATGCTCGGTCCGGCCCGAACGGCGGAACTGGGCCGCGGCCGCCACGGCGGCGGGCGCGGCGTACGACCCGGCGGTCCACGCTCCGACGCGGCCACCGGCGTGAATGGGTGGGAGGTGGGCACGGCCGCGACAGGCAATGCCACCGCTCTCGGCTTGCGCTATGAACTCGGGACCGGGCCGGCTGCTCATCGGCCCGCCTCGACCGAACGGTGTGATGGAAACGACGGCAAGCTGCGGGTGTCGGGCCTGCACACCCGAGCCCTCGATCATGCCGACCGCGGCGTCCTCGATGAGAAGGTCGGCCCCGGCGAGCAGGACCTCCAGTGAAGCGTCTTCGCCGTAGACGTCACCGACCACCGACCGCTTTCCGGCGGCGAGAAACTGGAACAGCGCGCCGTCCTCGCCGCTTTTCACCGTCGTGGTGGCCGACCAGGACCGCATCGGGTGCCCCGCCGCCGGCTCGACGAGGATCACGTCGGCGCCGGCGTCGGCGAGCAATTTCGTGCAATACCCACCGGCCAATCCGGTGGTGGCGTCGAGTACTCGGAGATCAAGCGGTCCGGTCATGACAGCGATCTTTGCGCACCTCCCGCGCTGTGACCAGCCCCGCGGCCGGCTGTCAGGAGTCGGCCGGCGAACGATCGGCGCAGGGGTTCACGTCGTAGCGGCCATCGGCCCGCCATTGGCCAGTGGCCCAATCCGTCGGGACCGCGATGCCGTAGCGGGACTCGATCTCGGCCAAGAGTTCCGATGCAGCCAGTTGCGCACCGTCGATGCAGACGTGGACGCCGTCGGGCTTGCGCAGCAGCGCTCCATCTGGCGAACTGGCAATGATTGTGCCATCGGCCGCTCGGAGCGGCGCGGCGACATCGACGTAGGTGACGAACGGATTGCGCTCGCCGAGCATTTCGATCTGCGTGTTGAGCCGCTCGGCCGATGACGGATCGGGGCCGGGAAGCATCGACATCCAGAGAATGTCGGCGTCAGCGATGGACAACACGAACGTGGCTTCGTCGAGCAAAACCCGAAACTCCTGCTCCCACGTCGGCGAATCGGGCGACGGTTCTCGACCTGCGGCTTGCACGTTGTCGTCGATGTCCCACGTGCCGGTCTGAATCGCCACGACGTCGGGCGCGGTTCCGTTCAGGACACCAGGCCAGTTCGCTCTCCATCCGTTCAGCGACGCCAGGCTGAGGGCGAACCCGAACTGGGTATTCTCCACGACGTCGACGACACCGGTGCGCTCCAGTGCCTCGGTGATCGCCGGCGCCATTTCGTAGGTGACGCTGTCGCCGATGAGCAACACGACCAACGGGTCCTCCTCGGTGAAGGCGCGTTGGTGGGTCGTGGTGGGCGACACATCGCGGGCAACAGCAGGGGGTTCCTGCGCCGGAACGTCCGCCGATGCCTCCAGCCCGGCGGGTGCGCTCGCACAGGAACCGAGGCCCAATGCGACCATCATGAGCAGAACGGCCGACTTGCCGCGTCGCAGACTCATGAGTGTGCGCGAACGCTCTCGACCGCCGGGGAGGTCGGCACCTGGACCCCGTTCGAAATGGCGAGCGGAGCAACGCTGCCGAGCATGCCGGTTGCACCCGCTTCGTGCGCGTGCAGGGACACGGGTATCGAAAGCGCGCGGTAGCCCGACACGATGGTCAGGATCCTGTCGACCAACGGCAGTCTCGGAGCCCGCACCCCGAGGAGTTGGACGTCCCTCCATGCCACGTCACGGTTGCGAAACAACGTGCGAACGTGGACACCGGCGGCATCGATTCGGAGGCGTTGCGCGCCCACGAACATCAAGGTGATCCACGCGGAACCACCGGCGAGCAATGCCGGGAGGGCCCAGCCAGGGCCAAACACCCGGACGTCGTACACCAGTCGCTCCCCCACCGACGTGACCACGAAACAAACCGCGCCGACAAAGACTGCGAGTCCACCCAGCCAGGGGGTCGGGACCACCACGTCGATGCCTTGCGGTTCGCCACGTTCCTCGTCGTGAGGCACAGGCATGGGAGCGCGGGTGACGGAGCTGGACACGGGGACTGAGGGTAGCCTGTCGCAATCATGGGCAGGCGTCTCGAGCGGAGCATCAAGCACATCGGCCGAACAGTCGTGACCGGATTGGCCTGCGTCGTGCTGTCGAATCCCGTTGCCGGGGCCCAGATCGAGGGCGAAACGTCGGCGACGACAACCGAAGCCACCATCGATTGTCCGACCTTCGACGAGGTCGACGCCGACGCGGACGCCATCTTCGTCGGCGTGGTCGAGGCGATCGATGACCCGATCGTCGACTATCGACTCGAGGTGCGCGAACGAGGCAGCATCACCACTGGCGGCGACATCGACAGAGCGGTGACGGTGTTCTACAGCGACAGTGCGCCCGCCGCCTTGATCGGCGATCGACTGCGGGTTCGCGTGTTCTTTTCGGACGGCGTGGCCACCAGCAATGTCACGTGCATGGCGACGACGACGATCGACGACGAGCCGGTGGAAGCCGCAACCGACGCTCTGGGAGCGATCGGTCGATCCGCCGGCCGCGTCGCGGATCGAGTTGGCCGGCTTCTCCTGATCGGTTCGGCGTTGATCTTTGCGGCGACCGCGATCGCCACCCTCTTGCGCCGCCTGTGGCCGCGCTTGCTGTAACGGTGGTTAACCGGCGTTTCTGATTGCGGCGGTGAGTTGCGTCTTGGTCATCGTCGAGCGTCCGGCGATGTTGCGCTTGCTGGCCTCGGCGTAGAGCTCGTCCTTGGTCTTTCCGGATGACTTCTTCGCCGGTGCTTTCTTGGCCGCGGTCTTCTTCGCTGCTGCCTTCTTCGCCGGAGCCTTCTTGGCCGCGGTCTTCTTCGCTGCTGCCTTCTTCGCCGGAGCCTTCTTGGCCGCGGTCTTCTTCGCTGCTGCCTTCTTCGCCGCGGTCTTCTTCGCGGCTGCCTTCGGCGTCGCCCCGGATCCGGCGACGGCTCCCTCCGCATCCGATACGGCGGACTTGACGCGGTTGACGAGGTCCTCGACCACTTCCTCCACCGCTTGGCCGAGTTGCTCGACCATTTCCATGACCTTGGTTAGTGCCTTTTGGGTTTCCATACCGTGAGGCTAGCCCCCTCTGCCGCCGCTAGGTTTTGACAGATGAACTCCGGAGCCAACCAAAGCGAGATCGAGTGGGGCCCCGACATCGAATTGACGCGCCCAGCGATGCTGATCGCCTTCGCCGGTATGTTCGACGCCGGCGAGGCTTCCACCGAAGCCGTCAGTCACCTCCAGCGACGGTGGCCTTCCAAGACGGTGGCGAGCATCGACCCCGAGACCTATTTCGACTTCACCCAACAACGTCCGGATATCCGAACCGACGACAACGGTGAGCGCGAACTCTGGTGGCCGGAGAACAATTGTGTGGCGGTACGCCCGACGCTCACCGGCGATGGACCCCGAGATCTCCTTCTGCTGTCCGGCATCGAACCGCATCTCCGTTGGCGATCCTTTGCCGACAACGTCCTCGAAATCGCTCGTCGTTGCGACGTCGACCTCATCATCACCCTTGGCGCCGCACCGGGCCGCCAGCCCCACAACCGGCCGTTCACCATCACTGCCAGCTCCTCGAACAAGGAGTTGGCGCAACGGCTCGGCGTCGGCCTTCCCAGCTATCAAGGTCCGACCGGGTTGGTCGGTGTACTCAACGATCGGCTCCACGCCGCAGGCCTCCCCATCATCGCCGTTCGAACCGCCGTCCCGCCCTACGTCCTCGGTGCACCGAATCCCAAGGGCGTCCAGGCGCTCCTTCGCCACCTTGGCAACTTGCTCTCCATCGATACCGGCCACGAAGACCTGCACGGCCGAGCGCTGGATTGGGAAACGCAGGTTTCCGCCGCGGTCGAGGGCGACACCGACGCCCAACGTTTCTTCGCGCAGCTACTCTCCGACTTCGACGAAGACGAGGCGCAGATGTCCGAGGACGAGGTCGATCCTGCGGCGCTCGCCGACGAGGTCGAATCCTTCCTACGGTCCCTCGGCCACGACGACTGATCGCCCGCGGCGTCAGGCGGCCCGCCAACCCGAGCTGCGATGTCGTGCAGGCCGTACCAACGATGCCGATTCCATCACGCCGTCGTTCACCACCACGCCGCGCCCCGCGAGTCGGACATCGGCCCCGATGCGTCCGACCGCTGCGAGCAACTCGGGATCGAGCACGTCCGGGCGAACCAGTACGCCGCTGCGACCCGAGCGCACCTCGTGCGACCAGTGTCCGAACGCAGATCGAAGGCGGCCGTAGCGGGCACCGGCGATGAGCGCCGGGCGCCCGGGTCGGGCGAGGGCCTCGGCAATCGCGCCCGTCGCGTCGCTCAACAAGGTCACGTCGTCCACCACCACGACGGCGTTCGGGCCGGATTGATCGAGCGCGTCCACAAGGTCGTCATAGCGTTCGACCCGCGCGTCGTCGGGCGCCTTGATACCGCCGACCACAACCGTCGGCCGGGTGTCGACGAGTTGTTCGACCAACAACTCGAGCAACGCGCCACACTCCTCGCCGACCGGTCCGGCGACGAGCGCACACCCGCCGGAGACCACATCGAGGTACGCGGGCTCCAGGGTTGTTGTCGACTGGCCGACGACAACTCGCACCACCGACGACGACACAACAACCGGCCCACCCAACCCGTCTGAAGTGGGATGCGCCATCGCTTCGGGTATCACCAGCGCCGGAACGAGGCCGGGACGCGACCGGTCGATGAGTTGTCCGACCTCGACCGACGCGAAGACCACCTCGTCGCCGGCTGCGTTGGTGCCGCGTCTGCCGGCGACCAGGTCGAACCGTTGCCCGAAGATCGATTGCAGACGCACCAGGCCCGAGGCGACGCCTGCGCCGCCGACCAGCAAGCCCACGTCGGCCCGTGCTCCTGAGGCTGCGATTCGCTCTATCGTTTCGAGGTGTTCACGACCATCGGAGCGAACGATGGCATCGAGGTCGTCGATCACCAACACGACCGGTCCGTCGGATCGATCCGAGGCTGCAACGCGAGCGTTCAGCACCTCGAGGAGCCGCTTGACGCGCACCGCATCTACCACTGCCGCCACGGTGCCGACTCCGGGGACCGATGCCAGCGCCTCGCCGTGGGATGTCGCTGCGATCACCTGCACCTGGAGCGACGGACACGCCGAGAACCAGCCGGCGAGTACCGCCAGCAGCGCAAGTCCATCTCCGCCGAACAGTCCGACCGGCACCAGCGGATCGGAGAGCACCAGCGGTACCTGACGTTGATCGTCGGGCTCATCGACCCGTCCACACGATCCATCGTCGTCCAAGGTGATGTCGGAGCAGAGCGGAGCCGGCCACGGCACTCGGGGCGCGTGATCACCGCCGGCGAGCACTGCCGCTTCGACGAGACGGTCGATGTCTCGCCAAGCGGGCTCGTCGTTCGGGGCTGACTCTCGTTCGAGCACCGGGTGCGCCTCGACGGCAACGTTGCCGACTTCGGGAGTCGTAGCCGTGACGATCGCTCCTTGGAGTCGGATGGTCTCGCCAGGACCGAGACGGACGATCGCTCGTCCAGGAAATCGGCGATCGATGTGCAGCGCGTCGGGCGCATCGATGATGTCCGTCGAGTCGGCGACGTCGGCCACCCGCAGCGCAATGCGGATGGACGTATTGGCCCGAATGTCGGCTCGGACGGAACCGCTCGGACGTTGCGTGGCGAGCACGAGATGCACGCCGAGACTCCTCCCCCGCTGCGCGATCCCGATGAGCGCGTCGAGAAAGTCCGGCAGATCGGCCGCGAGCGTCGCGAACTCGTCGATGACGACGACGAGCCGGGCCAGGCCGGCCTCGTTCGCTTCGGGCGCGAGCATCGACTCCGCTCCCACCGAGCGCAGAATCGACTCCCGGTAGTGCAGTTCTGCCCGCAGGCAGCGCAGGGCCCTCGCAGCCATGCCTTCGTCGAGATCGGTCACCACGCCCACCACATGCGGAAGATCTGCGCACACGTCGAAAGCCGAACCACCCTTGTAGTCGATCAGCACAAGGTTCACGGCCGCCGGGTCGTAGTTTGCCGCCAAGGCACAAACGAGCGACCGGAGAAGCTCGCTCTTTCCCGATCCGGTCGTGCCGCCGATCAGCGCGTGTGGACCGTCTGCCACCAGGTCGATCTCTACCGGACCATGCTCGTCGGCACCGAGCACGACCTGCAATGTGTGGCGTCGGGCTTGGCCCCAACGCGTCGCCATGCTGGCCGGCGTGGGCTCGGGCATTTCGAGTATCGACGACAGCGCCACCAGCGAGGGAAGGCCGGCGTCCAGCCGACACGCATCGGGGTCATCGAGCGACGCCAGGCGTCGGGCGAGGTCGAGCGCGGCGCCCTCGCTGAGCCCACCGAGCATCTGCACCGAGTGCGGACGTGCCTCGTCGGCCGGGTCGGCGACCCGAGATCGCACCACAGCACCGCCGTCACGCTGCGCTCGAACCACGAGGTGGGTGTTCGCCGGCAGCTGGTCTTCGTGATCGACCAGGACCAGAAGTGCAGCCGAGGAGTGCAACAGCGAGCGTCCTCCGGCGTTGCGACCTCGGAGTTGGTCGATGCCGTCGATGACGCCGACCACCAACGAATCTCCGGATTGGCCCGTGCCCCCCGGGCCCTCGTCGGTATGGGGCAACCACGAAGCCCAGGACCATCCGTGCCGTCGACCCTCCCGAGCCCGTACTTCAACGCGAAGCGTTGACGGTCCGTGATCGACGACAAGCTGCGCCACGATCCATCGCACAAACGCCGCTCCCGATGCACTGTCGCCCACGACCCCAACGATGAACCCGGGCCGCAACGTGCATTCGACGGGCGCTTCCAACAGGCGCGCTCGTGTTTGAGGCCAGTGCCCGTCATCGGTCGCGAGACTCGGCGCCCACCAAAGCTTCCCCGCCCCGAAGTGCACGGTGCCGTGGTCGACATGGTCGAGCGTGCGCCGCCACAGGTGCGCGTCGGCGTCAGCCGCAGCGCACTGCAGCGCTGCCTCCACGGGGGTCCTGCTTCTGCGGGCCAACACGAACGACTCGGCCGCCGCGGTGACGAGATCGTCGACGACCTGAGCGGCAGCCGCGTTTTCTCGCGCGACCTCGCGCTGCTCCACCCGGTTTCGTCTGCGACCCTCGAGCCACGACCCGACGGCGATGAGTGGCCCGAAGGCGGCGAACATGGCGAAGCGTGGCCCGAAGAAAACCATCATCGGAATCGCCACGACCATGGGCACGGCGACCGCCGACCAGCTGAACGTCGGTTTGGTACCGGACGCAATCCGCCGTTCTGGCAGAACGAGCGGGCCCGGCGGTTCGTGGAGGTCGCGACGTGGCGACCGGTGGAAGGGGCGAAGCCCGGTGCGATGGGTTGCCCAACAACCACCAATCGTGCTGCCCATCGGACCGCCCAAGGGCGGTTCACCGCTCAATTCCGCGCCGATGCGAAGTGGGAGCTCGTCGGCTCTGTGACTCGCGCCGAATGGCCAGCCGTCTATCCACAGCTGGGGCGCAGGGGCGAGCCCCACGGCCGCGGCCACATCGGCCGCCGTGACGCCGGCATCGGGTCGCACGTTGAGCGCGACCCGACGCCGAATGCCGCCCGAGGCGACCATCACGTCCACGTCAGCCCGCCGTATGGTCGAACGCGGTCGAGGCATTCGCCAGCTCGGCGCCGATGAACGACGCGTTGTCGGTCAGGCTCTGTTGGAGTGCGACCAGATTCGGCGCAAATGTGTCGGACCAGAGCGCCCGAAAACGATCGGCTCGGGCCCCCTGCCAGGTCGTTCCCTCGAGTGCTCTCGACATCGTGGCCAGCAGGTCGCCGACCTCCGCCGACTGTGCGGCAAAGAGCTTGCCGAGCGAATCCATCTCGCCTTTGGACATCATCAATAGGTCGTACATAGGTCTCTCTTCTTTCACGTGATTGTGGGAGGCAGTGCAACTGCGAGAAGGGGGCGTGGATGAAGGATCGACGCACCGCGTCAGCCGGGGCCGAGCGACGCTTCGAGCAAGGAGTACAGATCGGTGAGTTCGTTGTGGCTGCCGGAGGTGGTCGATTGGAACCACACGGCGAAGTCGTACAACTCGGCCGCCGTCGCCTCAGGATTCTCGAAGACAGGATCGCTTTCGGGCAATTGAATCTCCCCGTCGCGAAACCACGGCGAATCGGCGATCAGATGGACCTGAAGGTCGGGTCGAGCATCGAGAAGTATCTGCAGGTACCGCACTTGGATCCCAACGGGGAACGGCACCGGTAGCTGCGCGCTCGACGGCGGCTCGAGGGGCACTTCGGCGAGGGCGACCGCGCTCAGGAACTCGTCGAAGTCCGGCAACGACGTCGGCGAACCGTCCAACAGGTCTGCGGCGACTTCGTTCGCCGCCAGGAGCAGCAACCGTGCCGGAACCGCCGGAACGCCGAGGCTCGAGATGGCCGGACCCGCCAGAGTCCGCAGGACCGCCAACACGTTGGCAACGAGGCCATCGAACCCATTGTTGGCCGCCCGTGCGGTTGCCGCCTGTTCTGCGAGCGCCAGCCAGACCAGGCGGGCGGCCTCGTTCACGCCCCGTATGCCGACGTCTACCCGATCGACTGGTCGGTCGCCCAGATCGTTCATCGTCAGATCGAGCCGGCGCATCGCATCGTCGATGACCCCGGCCAGCACCGCCTCGCGTACGACCGCATGTTCGAACAGCCTCAACAAGACCGGCAGGACCGCCGCCCCCATGGCCGGGGAGTATGCCGAACGGGTCGGATCGGGCACCACCAGGTACCAGTGGGCAACCAGCCAGTCGCCCACGGCCATGGCGGCCGGCAGATCGACGCCGTTCGTCTCGATGGCCGGTGCGAGGCCGTTCCAGATCCGGTGCACCTCAATCGGGCCGGCGGCGTCCGCCCACGCGAACGCCGCCTGCATCACCTGGGCCCGCAAATCAGCGATCGGGACGGGATAGGGAGGTGCTCCTGCGGCGGAGTGAACGGCCGAGACGTCGAGCAGCCAGGGAGCCAACGCCTCGTCCTGCACGATCGCGCCGGCGGCTGCCGGTTGCCGGAGAACGGCCTCGAGGAACAACGTCACCGGGTCGACGAACTCGTCGTTCACCGTTGCGAAGCCGGTGAGCCACCGTCGCCCTCCAGGCAGTACCGCAGTGACGACGGCCGTGTCGGCTACGGCCAGGCGACGACCAACCGCGACCAGGAAGTCGCCGTCGTAGGTTCCGGCATGCATGACCACCAGGAGCTGCCCGAGCTGCTCGTCGTCGAGCCCCTCGACCATGCTGATCAGCCCATCCGGGTCGGTCATCGTCGCTGCGGCAAGCAACACCCCCATGGCATCGACCATCACGTCGATGTCGGCTGCTGTCGTGTCGAACCCATCGAACTGCATGGTTCCACTCGGTGGTCCCCAGACGAGTGGATTGGTCGCCTGATCGTGCGACGACTCTGCCAACACCAACAGGTCGATCGCACTGCCGACCAAGACGGTAAACCAGCTCGGCCCGAGCGAATCGATCAACGTCTGGCCAACTGCGGCGTCTTCGAGGGCCAGCGGCGCCAATGCGAGGATGGCAGACCATCGTGCTTCACCGCCGACAAGAGCGACGTCGATGACGAGGTCCCACAACGATCCGGGCGCGTTGGGTGTGGTGGGCAGAGAGTAGATCCCGGCGATCGGCTGGGCTTCGGTTTGCAGAATCCAGTCGAGCCGCCACGCCAGATCTGCGTGATCGATGCGCAGACGATCGGCGGGGGGGGCCGCCCGCGGCGGGGGG
>CBESNZ010000098.1:0-9922 GCA_965531045.1 uncultured Acidimicrobiales bacterium | reverse complement strand
GGCCCCGTTTTCGGGCCGACAACACCCCCCGCGACCCCGCCGATGGCCGTCGACACGACGGGTGTCGCGCAAGCCTGCGCCTCGGCGAACACCAACCCCAACGCCTCTTGGTGGCCCGAGGCAGCGGTCTTGCTTGGGACACTGAGTACGAGCGCCGACTGCATGTGGTGCAGCACGACATCGGGCGGTTGCGCTCCGAGGAACCGAACATCGAGGCGGTGGCGCTGCGCCAGGGCGTTGAGTTCGGGGCGCAGCGGACCGTCGCCGATCATCGTTATCCGCGGCGGGTCGAGAAGCCGGCCGGCGGCCTCGATCAGCTCACGACAGCCCTTGTGCTCCACGAGCCGGCCAACGAACAACACGCCGGCCCGATGTTCGACCGCAGGGGGCACAAAGCGCGCGGTGTCTATGCCGATGTGGATACGACGGACATCGTCGAATCCGAACGCCCGCGCTTGGTCGGCTACGTAGTCGGAAACGGCAACGATTGGCCCCAGCCGCTTACGAAACGATCGCCGAGCGACAGAGGCGCGTAGGTCGAAGTGATTGCGGACGTCGCGCCACGATTTGGCGGCGAGGAGATCGTAACCATGGACAGTGGTGACAAGCGGCAATCCGAGTCGGCGGGCGGTCGATTCGATCTGGATCGCGTCGACGGCGAAGTGTGCATGCACGAGGCGAGCCCGTGAGCGGCGCATCCGCTCCTCGAGAAAGCGGCTGCGCCGGGTGACGTAAAAGGCAGCCAACTGCGCATCGGGGCCAGCCGGCGAGATGGTGTTGACTCGACTGACAGGGCACGGCGGACCGCTCAGGGCAACCGCACCAAACACCTGCGGGGCGTAGCGTTGCATCGAGCGCATCTGGCTGGCGACGAAGGTTTCGGAGTAGGGAAGCAGACGGTCGCGGTAGATCGCGACGACGGGCTTCACCCGGATGGCCTGCGAGCACCCAATTGACGTCGTCCGAATCGTGCCCGCAAGACATCTTTCGCGAAATGTGGTGCCAACGCCCACGGATACAACAGGTAGCGCCGCCACAACCGCTTCGGCTCACGAACCAAGCGGGCAACCCATTCAAAGCCCAACCGTCCGAGCCACCGGGGCGGCGTGTACGCATGGCCGGAAATGTAGTCGAAGCAGGCCCCGGCATTCATGTAGCAGGCCGCCGGCAAGATCTCGGCGTGCTCGGCGAGCCACGTTTCCTGGCGCGGCATTCCCATGCCGACGAGCACGAGGTCGGGGCTGAACGCATGCAACTCTTTGATGACATCGATGCTGTCGTCGCTGTTCGATCGATCGTCGAAGTATCCGTGGTGCCCTTCGATCTCGAGTGTCGGCAATTCGTAGTTGATGGACTTGATGGCGTCTTGCACGGAGTCGGCGCTGGCGCCGAGGAGGTAGACCCGCCAATGGCTATCGCTGGCTCGTTGCAGAAGGGGCCAGATGAAGTCGATGTAGGTGTTGCGGTGCTTCCGGCCAACGTCGTGCCCGGAGGCGCGCGCAGCGGCAATCACGCCCATGCCATCGACGTGTACTACGTCGGCCATGTCGTAGAACGCCGCCATTCCGGGGCTCCGGCGAATGTTGTAGGCAGAGTGAAGATTGTGGTTCGCAACAAATCCCACACGACCCGAGTTCGTCACCGCTTCCACGGTGGTGATCAGTCGCTCGGCGGACATCGGGTGCACCACGACGCCGAGTACGGCGATCGGATCGATGTCGGCGACGACGTCAACGCTCGGCGCTGGTTCGTTCCGGTGACGACGACGCATCATCTCAGCTCGCGTCCGTCCGGGTAGGGCGGAATCGAGTGTCGAGCACCGGTGAATCCATCATTCTTCGCCACATCTCTCCGCTCGCACGCTCCCGCTTTTGCGTGCATTCGAACCGTACGAACGCCGGGGAACCCGGTCAAGTGACCGACGCCACGAGATGGCGCACTGTCTTGGCTCCGACCTGTTCCAAGGTAGTACATCGCAATCGCCGGGTGGTTCATTGCACGGAAATGTGCCAAATGGCCCACAAAGGTGCCACGACGGCCGCTGGAATCAGACGGTCTCGCGCTGACTGGCCATGACCCGGCTGCGTAGTTGGAGGACCGATTTGGTGTGAATTTGGCACACCCGGCTTTCGGTTACGCCGAGGACGCTGCCGATTTCGGCCAACGTCAGACCCTCGTAGTAGTAGAGGGTGAGGACCATCTTCTCGCGATCGGGCATGCGGTTGATCGACTCTGCGAGCAACTGACGCATCTCTTCGACCTCGTACTGCCCGACGGGTCCGGCACCGGCATCGGCGATGGTGTCGCCGAGTGTGAGCGATTCACCCCGTTCGGAGCCGCCGATCGACAGTACCTCATCGAGTGCGACGAGACCGACGAAGGACACCTTGCCGAGAAGATCCTGAAACTGGGTGTCGGTCATGCCGAGTTCCTCGGCGATTTCCTCGTCGGTTGGCGTGCGCTTGAATCGCGCCTCGAGCTTCGCGTATGCCTTTTCGACCTGTCGGGCCTTGGCGCGAACCGAACGTGGCACCCAATCGACCGAACGCAGTTCGTCGAGCATGGCACCCTTGATCCGGGCGATGGCGTACGTCTCGAACTTGTAGCCGCGCTCGAGGTCGAACTTGTCGATCGCATCGATGAGCCCGAATATCCCGTAGGACACGAGGTCGGATTGTTCGACGTTCTGGGGCAAGCCTGCGGCAACGCGGCCCGCGACAAACTTCACCAACGGCGAGTAGTGCAAGATCAGCTGATCGCGAACGGCCCGTGACGGCTTTGCCTTGTACTGCGCCCAAAGTTCGGCGATTTGTTGTTTGTCGTCCTGCTCCACCGAATTCCCTACGCTCTCGGATGTGTTTCTCTGTGCACACGCGTCAGGCGCTCTTTGCTCACGTGGGTGTAGATCTGCGTCGTGCTCAGATCGGCGTGACCAAGAAGCTCCTGTACAGCACGAAGATCGGCACCTCCATCCAAAAGATGAGTGGCAAACGTATGTCTTAGCGCGTGGGGGTGTGTTGGCTGGGCCGATCTTCGGTCGAGAAGACGGCGAACATCGCGTGGGGAGAGCCGTCCGCCGGCGAGGTTGAGGAAGAGCGCACCGTCGGGTGTGCGGGCGCTGAGCAGCTTTGGCCGGTGCTCCAACCAAGCGTCGAGAGCCCGTTGTGCGGGCGGCGAGATCGGCACGAGCCGAGTCTTGTCGCCCTTGCCCAGGACGCGGAGCTTGCCTCCGGCTTGGTCGACGTCGAGCAGGCCGAGTCCGCAGAGTTCACTGACGCGCAGTCCGCTTCCGTAGAGCAGCTCGAGCACCGCAAGATCTCGCGCACATCGTTCGGGAGCATCGTCGCTCACACGCGCAACCGGTTCGTCGAGCAGGGTGGTGAGCTCGCTGTCGCGCAGCACTCGGGGCAATCGCGCCGAACCTTTCGGCGCCGAGAGCGTGAGGCTGGGGTCGGCACGAACGTGCCCGTGCAGCACCGCCCACCGAAAGTAACGGCGTAGCACCGACGCCTTGCGGGCGATGGTGCGGCGCGCGTAGTCGCTGCTGTCGAGATATGCGAGATAGCGGCGCAACGTGAGTCGCGTGACCCGTTCGGGGCTCGCAACGTTGGATTCTTCGGCCCAATCGACGAATGCCCGAAGGTCGCGGTCGTAGACGGCGACGGTCGAGTCGCTGACCGACGTGAGCGACGTGACGAACTGCGAGCGATTCCACGACACACCGCGAACGCTACTCGGCAGGCCCCGCCAACCCATTCACCCTCCGCTGCCGCTCCCGACCCGTCGCTGGCCATACTCAAACGGTGTTCAGGCTCCTCTCGACCCTCACCTGCCTTGTGCTCGTCGCCTCGTGCGCTGCTGCCGAAACCCGACCGGGCCCCGTCACCAGCGTTGGAGGCGGCGAGGCCTCAGCGACATCGCTTGTGTCGTCTTCTCCGGGGTCCTTCGATGGTGCTTCCGATGCTTCGTTCGACGCCGCTCCGGAAACCTCGTCGCAGTCACAAGCAACGATTCGGCGAGTGGTCATCGTGGGCGACTCGATCGCCCGCCAGATATCTGCAGCGGCGACCGTTATAGCCCCGGTCGACGTGGCGGTGGCCTATCTGGTTTCGGTCGGGCCCGCATTCGCCGGAGATGCGTGGCCGAGCCCACTGTACGAGTTCGTCCCCGAGCCGGCCACGACGGCCGTGATCGTCAGTTTCGGCACGTGGCAGTCCGCTCCCCCGCCCCACGTCGAAGATCAACTTTTTGCCCTCGAAGAACAGGCGCTTCAGGCCGAAATCGAGGCGTATCTGGAACCGATGGTCGGACTCGGTCTGCCAAACGGACCGGCCCTCTGGCTACGACCCAGCGTCGATGCGGTCGAGGCGAACGAGTTGCTCCGGCAGGCGAACGCCCTGATCGAACCGATCGCGATCCGCCTCGGCGTGCGCACCCACTACGTGCTCGACGGACTCGACGATGTTGTCGGGGGCCGTCCCGCAGTTCGTATCGAGGGCGTGCCGTACCCGGTTCGCAACGACGACGCAACGCACTACTGCCCGGCCCCGGCGCTGGTCATCGCCCGTGACGCGCTGATTGCCGAGGGCATCGACGTCGACCCGCCGACCGGGTTGAGCGTCGCACGACTCATCACCGAAACCGACGGGTTGGGGCTGTTCCAAACCGAGGGCTGCGAGCCGCTGACCGCCGACTAGTTCGTGTCCTACGGCGTCCAACCCCACGTGTGCACCAGCGCGATGGCAGGGATGCCCTCGGACCAATCGAACACCACATGGATGCGCTGCCAATCGAGCACCGTGTCGTCTGCTGCTGGCTTGTCGAGCACTGCTAGGTGCAGCGTCGGCGGAGCGAGCGCCAACGCACCGTCGGTGAACCCATTGATTCGGTCGACGTCGAGGCTGTCGATCTGCACGACGGTCGTGTCGTCGAGCGTGTCGAGGTGCAGAAAGTCGATGGCCGACTTGTCGCAGTCGGCGCCGCACGTGAACCCCGGTTCGAACGGAAACGTTCTGACCTCACGCCAACCCGCTGGATCGGCCAGCGCGTCGCCGGGGATCCGCTGCCACGGGCTGGGCCCGTCGGCGTACACCCCGATGCCGCCGAACCACAGACCCCGCACGGAGAGCGGGGGTGGCTCTCCCCCGCCTGCGAGCAGCATGAGGTCTTCGCCGGCGGACACCATTGCCACTTCGTCGGCCGGCGACAGCGTGGCCGGCTGGCCGACGAGGAACCGGGCGTTGACCCACGCCAATCCGTCGCCGAGGTCAACCTCGAACCACGTGCCGGCGCCACTATCGGTGCGGTCGCCGGTGACCACGATGTTCGTCTCCCACGGTCCGTACGCACCAACGATCGATGCGTCGGATGAGGGGCCGGAGCGGGCGTTGAGCACGTCGTCGGCGTCGACGCCGACGACGGTCCAGACCAGGCCCTGAGCCGCAGTCGGCGGCACCGTGACGCCGACGTCACCCGTTGATGCCACCACCGTCGTGGCCGGGGATCCTGTCGTTGCGGATGCCGTCGTTGACGATGCCGTCGTCGAAGATGCCGTCCCCACGGTCACCTCGTTCCCGGACGACGTGGAACAGCCCACCGCGAGCAATGCCCACAACAGCAAACAAAATGTTCTTGGTTTCACACCTGGTACCGACGCCCCGCGACCGCAATTCGTTCGGCTCGCTCCGGCGACAGACCTGGTGTCGCGACCGGCTGCGGACCTATGGTCACGGCATGGCCTTGCGATTCAACCACATGGAACTCACCCTGCCGCTCGGCACATTGACCGACGAGTTTCGGGCCGGACTCGATGTGTTCTACGGCGGCATCTTCGGCTTCGGCACGCAACCCACGGCGATTCTCGATCAGGACTGCCATTTCCTGCGCGTCGACGACAAGGCGGAGCAGTTCATCCTGGTCGCCGAGCACAAGGCGCCAATGTCGTCCCCGGGGTATGACCATCTCGGTTTCCTGCTGGACACCCGGACAGAGGTCGATGATCTGTTGGCCGCGTGCAAGTCGTTTCAAGCCACCGACGACCGGGTGCAGATCAAGGAATACGACGACCTGGTCTCCAACGGGGAACACGTCACCCACGCGTTCTATGTGAAGTATCTGTTGCCGATCTGGTTCGACGTCCAGTGCCAGGAACGGAACGGCAAACCGATCGTCGGCCGCTGGAACTACACATGAGCCGCAGGAATGACACATGAGCATCGAATCGCCGGCGGCCCACGAGTGCCTGCGACGACTCGAGGACATCGGCGGACGTTTCCCCGAGGTCACGACCCGACCGTCGCACATGACGCCGACGCTGTTCGTTCGTGACAAGAAAGTGCTTTGTCACCTCTGGGAAGACCACCATGGCGACGGTGAATTGGCCATCTGGTGCCCGGCACCACCGGGTGCACAAGCCGAGCTCGTCGACACCGAGCCCGATCGCTTTTTCGTGCCGCGCTACGTCGGGCATCGGGGCTGGATCGGGGTGCGTCTCGATGGCGAAGTCGACTGGGACGAAGTAGCCGCCATCCTCGAAGACGCCTACCGCATCGCCGCGCCCAAGACGCTCGTGAAACATCTCGACGAGATTTGTGAGTGATTTTGGGCATCTAGCGCGCGAAATCGCTCACAAATCTCAAGGTGGTGGAGCGGTCAGGCGGAGATCTTGTAGCGAATCGGCAACTTCTTGCGACCGACGACGAAGCTGCTTGCGACGTTGGTCGGGTCGCCGGCCCGTTCGAGGACGTCGACGCGCTTGGCCATCTGCTCGAGCAGTGCAGTGATGCTGGCCCGGGCGAGGTGGGCCCCCAGGCAGTAGTGCTCGGCCCAACCGAATCCGAGGTGCTTGTTCGGGTTGCGGCCCACATCGAATTCGTTGGGCCGCTCGAATACCGCCTCGTCGCGGTTCGCTGCCGCATAGAACAAGGCCAGACGTTGTCCCGCCTTGAGCTCGACGGGTTCGAAGCCCTGACTTTCGTAGATGGTGTCCTCGACCACGGTGCGCTTCATGTAATTGACCGGAGCGCTCCAGCGCACCACCTCCTCGACTGCGGTCGTCACCAACGCGGGGTCGGCCTTCATTCGCTGAAACTGCTCGGGATGGTCGGCGAAGGCTTCCAGCGCGGCGCTGAGGGAATGCCGGGTGGTGTCGTGACCGGCGTTGAACACGATGAGGTAGTAGCCGAGTGTTTCGACCAGCCCCATGGGCTCACCGTTTTCGAATGTTGCGGTCGCCAACATCGTGGCGAGGTCGTTGGTGGGATTGGCCCGGCGGTCTTCGATGATGGCGTTGAACATGTTGTAGAACTCCATCCCCAAGTCGCTGCTTGCAGCTTGGCGATCCGCTCCCTCGCGTTGCAGCTCCGGGTCGTCCGAGCCGAACAGCTGCGACGTGAGCTCGAGCAGGTGATCCTCCTGGTCGGGCGTGACACCGAGAATCGTGCAAAGCACCCGCAGCGGATGTCGCTGCGCCACGCGTTCGACAAAGTCGGCTTCGCCTTCGGTGCCGAGCGAATCGAGCACCTGCGTTGCTGACTCGGTGACGATCTCGTCGAGTCGTTCGATGCCTCGCGGCGTGAAGTAGCTGCTCGCGAGCTTGCGGAACACTCGATGGTCGGGTGGATCCATCTCGATGATGGTCTTCATCTGCGAGAGAGGGTTGTCGCTTTTGCCGATGGTCTCGAGGTGTTCTTGGGTGTACACGACGACGCCCCCCTCGGCGTTCGAGAAGCGTTCGGGGTCGCGGGAGATCGCGGTGATATCGGCGTGACGGGTGATGGGTGTGAAGCTTTCGAAGCCCTCGACCTCGCACTGTTGCAGCGGCTGACGGCGAAGTTCGGCCCACGTGTCGTGGGGGGCGCCGTTGGCCCCATACTTCGCCGGTGAGATGAGGTCGGTTGGATCGATCTGCATCGCCGCACCCTAAGCGTGACGGCCCTCGAGCTCCAGATGACAGCGAAGCGGCACCCACGCCGGCACCTGGATTCAGCCGTGGCTGACCCGCTCGAGCCATCCGTTGGTGCGGCTGAGCCACCCTGCGGCGATGAGCGACTCGACCGCACCAGCAACATCGGCAACCGACAGCCCCGAGCGGATCACCGCCTCGTCGAGCGTCGCCGGCTGCCAGCCGACTGCGTCGAGGGCCAGCTGTTGCTGCGGGGTCGGCAGCGTTCGAGGATCGTGCGCAGGGCGTCGCGCCGAGGCGATCATGCCGACCGCCAGAAACACGTCGTCGATCGACGTGGCCGGCTGGCACCCGTCGGCCAAAAGATTGTTGGTGCCGGCCGACGCCGGCTCGTATATCGATCCGGGCACGGCGAGTACCTGCACGTTGCGCTCCGCCGCGTCGGCGGCGGTGAGCAGCGATCCTCCTCGGGCGTGCGACTCGACCACGACGACCACATCGGCCAACGCTGCGATGATGCGGTTGCGGGCCGGAAATCGCCATTTTTCGGGCTGAGCGTCGAGCGGTGCCTCACCCAGCACCACACCGCGACCCGCCACCTGGCGCCACAGCCCGATGTTGCGGCGCGGATACGGCACGTTCAACCCGCTACCCACGACCGCGATCGGCGGGGCACCGTCGACCGACAACGCCCCGCGATGTGCGGCGGCATCGATGCCCAACGCCAGACCGCTCACCACCGCGATCCCCGCCTCGGCCAGGCGGGCGCCGAAGTGCGCAGCGGTTCGGCAGCCGACGTTGGTGCAATTGCGGGTACCGACGATGGCCACGCGGGTTCCGGCCACCGCGTCGAGGTCGCCACGATGAAACACGACCTCGGGCGGTTCGATGTCGGCCGCCAACGCCTCGGGATACGCCACCGACGAGCGGGCAGCCACACCGACACCGGCTGCTTGGTACTGCTCCCACCGGGCAGCCACGTCGACCCGCTGCGCCTGCCGAATCCACTCGTCGAGCACCGGTGCCGCGCGGCCGGCGATAGCCGTACAAACGTCTCGGTCTCGACGAACCTCGCGCGAACGGATGAGGTCGAACGCCTCGGCTGCCGAACGATCGGCAACCACCGCTCGCAGTCGCTTCGGACCCATCTTCGGCAATTCGGAAAGCACGGCGGCAAAGGCAACATCGGGAAGCTCAGACACCGGCCAACCTCGCATCGGTGGCGCCGAGCGCCGAGCGCAGTGCCAAGGCGGTGAGGATGTGACCGACGGTGACCTCGCTGCAAGCATCGAGATCGGCAAGCGTTCGAGCCACGGTTTTGATGCGAGTGAGCCCTCGGGCACTCAGGCGTTCGTCGGCCACGGCAGCCTCGAGCGGCGCCTCGGCTTCGGCCGACAAGACGACGAGTACGTCGACCTGCGCCTTGCTCAGCCGAGCGTTGATGACCCCGGCTCGATCGATCGCTCGCAATCGCGCCATCGCCACCCGTTCGGCGATGGCGGCCGACGGCTCGCCCGGCTGGGGACGGAACAGCTCGTCGGGCGTGGGTCGTCCAACGGTGAGTTGCAGATCGAACCGATCGAGCAACGGCCCCGAGAGTCGCCGTTGATAGCGGGCCCGGGATGCGGGCGAGCACCGACAGGCCCCCGGGGCACCGCTCATTCCGCAGGGGCAGGGATTCATGGCAGCGACGACCAGCATGTGCGCCGGGTAGGTGGCCGAGCCGCTCGCACGACTCACCCGCACCACCCCCTCCTCGAGGGGTTGACGCAGCGAATCGAGGGCGACGGGGGAAAATTCGCCGAGCTCGTCGAGAAACAGCACACCCCGCGACGCCAAACTGATCTCGCCGGGTCGCATGAGCTTGGAGCCTCCGCCGATGAGGGCCACCGGCGACACGTGGTGATGCGGTGCCCGAAACGGCGGCTGGCGGACGAGTCCGCCGACGGGAAGCTCAGCCCCGGCAGCGGACCACACCCGCGTGACCTCGAGCGCATCTTCGCCATCGAGCGGAGGGAG
>CBESNZ010000097.1:0-9960 GCA_965531045.1 uncultured Acidimicrobiales bacterium | reverse complement strand
GTGGGCGAGGTTCACCAACTCGTCCGGATCGGCATCCGTGTCGTACCACTCGTGGTCATGGTCATCGAAGGCCGCGTCGACATCGAACAGTTTTTCCGTACCCGCAGGCTGACCATCGCGCTTGATGCCGCCACCGATCCCGTAGTACCGGGCGTATTTGGTCCGACCGTCGAAGAACCCGCGCACGGCATAGCGGCTGTTGCGCAACAAATCCGACTGGGCGGAATCCTGGGCCATCAAGATGTGGTCCCGAACCGTGCTCGTCGGATCGGCCAGCACCGGCGAGAGATCAACCCCGGGGAGATCGTCGACATTCGCACCGTCGCCGACGGCGTCCACTCCTGAAATGCCGATGAGTGTCGCGAGGAGATCCACGCTCGAGGACAACGCCTCGGTGGTCGCGCCGGGTGTGGCAACCGCCGGCGCTTTGATGGTGAGGGGCACCCCCATCACCTCTTCGTAGACGCAGGGGAGCTTCGCCCTGAGACCGTGCGAGCCGCAGGCATCACCGTGGTCCGAGGTGTAGACGATCACGGTGTCGTCGTAGATGCCCAGGTCGTCGAGCGTGCTGAGGATTTCGGACACCGACTCGTCGAGGCGCTCGTGAAGCCATGCGTAGTAGTCGAGCTGCCGGAGCCAGGCTCGCTCGTCGGCGGGATCGATCCGACCGACGAAGTGCTCGGTGTTGCGCACCTCTCGCCAGGCCCGCTGAATCTCGGGTTTCGTGTGCAGATCGTCGTCGAAGTTGGCGGGCAGTTCGGCGAAGCGCTCGGGAAAGACATCGGGCGGTTCGATGTTGGTGTCGCCGACGACCAGCCCTCGCATGAACTCGAACATCTTGCGCTCTTCGGGATGGGCGGCGAGGTAGTCGGGTTGGTCCACCGGATACCACATGATGTCGTGCGGGTTCACCAGCGCGATCGTCGCAAACCAGGGCGTGTCGTCGTGCGCATGGGCACGCAACCACGATGTCGCCTGTTCCGTGATCACCGGGTCGAAGAATCGTCCGGTCCACGCTCCTCCCGTGTAGTGGCGATCGTTGCCGGACCAGCCCGAGTAGCCGTAGGCCTCCATGTCGGGGTGGAGGGCCCAGCCCGGCTCGACGACGGCCGGCTCGCCTGAACGGTCGTGGCTGATATGCCATTTTCCGAAGTACGAAGATTCGTAGCCGGCGTCGCGAAGTCGCTGACCCATCGTGAGATCGGCGGGGTCGAGCGCCTTGTGCGCCGCAAAGCTGACGTTGTCGATCACGCCGTGCTGCCACAGATACTTCCCCGAAAACAAGCTGGCGCGCGACGGCGAACACGGGGACGAGTGCGTGTAGTGCTGCTTGAACGTCAACGAGTCGGCAGCAAGCCGATCGTGCGCGGGCAGGTCGGCCATGCCGTCGAGCCAATCGGTTCGACGCTCCTCGTCCGAGACGATGAGCACGATGTTGGGCGGGCGAGCATCGGTTTTGGGACGAGCGGCCGCGTTCACCTTGGGTTGTATATCCGACGGGGGAGGAGTGTGGTTAGCTCGTCGTGATCGAGTTCGTAGCACAGCCCCGGGGTCAGGCCCACCAAGTTGATCGGCCCCACCGACCAGCGGACCAATCGGAGGGTGGGATGCCCGACCGCAGCGGTCATTCGGCGGACCTGTCGGTTTCGACCTTCGGTGATCGTGAGCCGCAGCCAACTGGTCGGCACCGAGTCGCGATGACGGATGGGGACGGATCGTTCCGGGAGCTCCGGCGGGCCTCCCATCAACGTGACCTTGGCCGGCAGCGTGGGACCGTCCGCCAGTTCGAGGCCCGTCCGTAAGCTCGTGATGGCGGCCTCGTCCGGCACGCCTTCCACCTGCACATAGTAGGACTTCGCGACGTTCTTCTTCGGGGCGGTCAGATAGGCCCGAACCTCTGCGCTGGTACTGAGCAGCAGCAGCCCTTCGCTGTCCTTGTCCAGGCGGCCGGCGCTGTACACATCGTCGCGATGCACGTAGTCGGCCAGCGTGGCCCGACGGGGACCCTCCTCCGCACCATCGGTGAACGCGCTGAGCACGTCATACGGTTTCCAGAGTTTCAGAACGGCAAAGGCCACGGGAACGTCGCTTGTCGGAGGGGAGAAAAGGGGAGAGGACGGGAATTAGAAGTGGTAGGGAAATTGCGACCAGTCGGGCGGTCGCTTCTCGAGGAAGGCGTCGCGCCCTTCGACGGCTTCGTCGGTCATGTAGGCCAACCGCGTGGCCTCACCGGCGAAGACCTGTTGCCCGACCAGACCGTCGTCGATGAGGTTCATCGCGAACTTGGCCATGCGCTGAGCCGTCGGACTCTTCTGCCCGACCATCTCACCCCAAGCCAGGGCGGTTGCCTCGAGCTCGTCGTGGGCCACGACCTTGTTGACCATGCCCATCGCGTACGCATCGTCGGCGGAATAGGTCTGGCCGAGGAAGAAGATCTCACGGGCGAACTTCTGCCCGACCTGCTTTGCGAGGTAGGCCGAGCCGAATCCGCCGTCGAAGCTCGCCACGTCGGTGTCTGTCTGTTTGAACCGACCGTGCTCCCGGCTGGCGATGGTCAGGTCACAGACCACATGCAGGCTGTGACCGCCGCCGACCGCCCACCCGGGAACCGCAGCGATGACGACTTTCGGCATGAAGCGGATGAGGCGCTGCACCTCGAGGATGTGAAGGCGTCCGGTACGCGCCGCATCGATCGACGCGGCGTCGTCGCCATCCGCGTAGCGATAGCCGTCCTTGCCCCGAATGCGCTGATCGCCGCCCGAACAAAATGCCCAGCCTCCGTCTTTCGCCGACGGGCCGTTCCCCGTGAGGACGATGGCGCCGACATCGGTCGCCATGCGGGCATGATCGAGGGCGCGGTAGAGCTCGTCGACCGTCTGCGGCCGGAAGGCGTTGCGAACCTCCGGCCGGTTGAAGGCAATACGGACCGTGCCGTGGGAGCGCGCGCGGTGATAGGTGATGTCGGTGCCGTCGAACCCGGCGACCGGGCGCCACGCTTCGGCGTCGAAAAGCTCAGAAACCATGGCCGAACCGTAGCTGGGTGAGGTGCTTCCCCCGAACCCGAGCGGGCGGCGTGCGGTCGATGGCGCCAACGGATCGCCCGAGGTACGGTCCATTGGCATCATTTGGGCCGCGCGCCTGTACCTCGCGCACTCCGCGCGGTACCGTTTCAGCTGCGGAATGGCAAAGCAGTGAGCGGGCACAGATGACGGGGCGAATTGAACCGACGAGAAACACGATGAGAGCCGCACTCGCTGCTTTTGTGGCGCTGGCCGTCCTCGCCGCGGCCACGATCACCGTCGCCTTTCCTGCACTCGCACTCGCACAAGACCGCGACGACCCCAACGCCGAGGTGGCACCCGACGATGCCGAGGCCAACATCGCGCCGCGCACAAAGGCCGATCTGTACGTGCCGAACATCCCCAGCGCGCAGGCGGCCGAAGAAATCCCCCCGCTCATGTTGTCCGTGTACCGCTATGCCGCTGCCAACGCCGAGTGTGCGCTGCCCTGGAGTGTCCTTGCGGGCATTGCCGACGTCGCTTCCGATCACGGGCGGGCCAACGGTGCATCCATCCGCCCCAATGGCACCGTGTACCCCGCACTGTTCGGTCCTCCGCTCGACGGACAAGAGGGCCGGCACGCCGTCGCCGACACCGACGCCGGCGCCTGGGACGACGACGTGGTCTGGGATCGGGCGCTCGGGGCGTTCCAGTTCATTCCCTCCACATGGACCGCCTACGCAACCGACGGCAACGGCGACCACATTCGCGATCCACAAAATGTCTGGGACTCCGCGGCATCGGCGGCGACGCACCTGTGCGCCTATGGCGCCGATGACATCACGAAGGTCGATGGCGCCATCTCCGCCTATTACCAGCACGACCGCTTCACCCAACCGGTGATCGAGTCGGCCAAGGTGTACGCCGGAAGCCCGCTGCCGCCCAGCCGCCTGAATGTCCTCGACGGCATCTCGGTGCTTCGCCGCACCGACACCGGCCAACTCGAGCGCTACGACCCACTCATCGACGCCGCCGAACGCGTCGGGGTGCTCGGCGACAGTGTCGCTTACGGAGACTGGGATGGCGATGGCGAGGCGAATCTTGCGACGCTGTCGTTCGCGGACGGGTCCGGGCTCGTGTCGTTCAATCCTGACGCTCCACCACTGCCCACCACCGCCCCGGAGGCCCCGGTCGGCGACCCCGACGGCAGTAATGCAGACGACAACAATTCAGACGACACCGATGCAGACGACACCGATGCAGACGGTACCGCTTCGGACGATAGGGATGCAGACGAAGCCGCGGCCGAAATCCCCGAGGGCGCCGGCTTCGATACCCCCGCCGCAAGCCGCGTCGGCGAAGGCACAGCCGGGGGCAAGGTTCTGGCGCCACCGTCTTCGGGAACGCCGACAGTCGCCCTCGACGGCACCCCGCTCGGGGCGCCCACCGCACCGACCTCTCCATCCGAATCCGCCACGCCGACCAACGTCGGAACAGATCCGCTGCTCGCCCGCTTCGGCAGCCGGGCCGTCGCCAACGCCGTCATCACGCAGTTGGTCGTCAACTTCGTGGCCGACCCCAACGCCACGCTGCTGGCCGGGGATTGGACCGGCGACTACGACGACGAACTTGCGCTGTACACCACCTTCGACGGGAACGGCCGCTTCACCCGCGTCGGTGACGACGGCAATGCGCAGCCCTCCGTCACCTTCGGCGAGGCCGGCGACCAGCCGCTGGTCGGCGATTGGGATGCCGACGGCGTGACCGAGTTCGCCGTGTACCGCGAGGCGGTGGACGCTGATCGAGCCGGAATGTTCCTTCGGTCCGACAGCAGCGGCAACCTCGTCGGAGCACCGATCCGGGTCGGCGGCCCGGGTGCCAAGGCGGTGGTGGGGGACTGGGACGGCGACGGCCGCGATTCCCTGGCACTGCTCAGTCCCGACGAGGGCGATGCAAACACGTCGACATTGGTCCGCTACGACGAAAAGGGCGAGCCGACCGGCACCGACCTGTCGATAGCCGGCACCAACCTCATTCCGCTCGCCGGCGTGTTCCCGCCGCCGGTCGTCGAGGAGCCTGCGACGATCGACCCCAACACCGACCCGACCGTGCTACTCGAGGACGTCACCTTCTACGGCACCCGCACCGGCGCCAACGGCGAACAGCTCGACCTCTGGCGCGTGCGCGGCATCATCGTCGAAGCCGAACTGGCGCAGGGCCTCGCGGCGCTGCTCGCTGCCGCCGAGGCCGACGGCCACCTGCTGTCCGGCTGGGGTTGGCGCAGCAACGAGCAGCAAATTGCGCTGCGCCAGCAGAATTGTCCCGACGTGTACGTCAGTCCACCGTCTTCGTGTCGCCCTCCCACCGCCATTCCCGGGACGTCTCGCCACGAGTACGGGCGTGCCGTCGATTTCAACGTCGACGGTGTGGTCCTGCGTTCGAGCTCTCCAGAATTTGCGTGGATGCTCGCCAATGCCGGACTCTACGGATTCACGAACCTGCCCTCCGAAGCGTGGCATTGGTCCGACACCGGGGGGTGACATGGACGCTCCAATCGATGTCCGTATCGACGGTTCGATCGCCTGGGTGACGCTGAACAATCCGGACCGACGCAACGCTCTGAGCCTCCCTGTCCTCAAAGCGCTTCACGGCGAGCTTTCGCTCCTGGGTGCCGATCCGGGTATCGGCGCAATCGTGCTCTCGGGCGAAGGCCCCGCGTTTTCGTCCGGTCATGACCTGGCCGAGATGCGGAATCGCGACCTGGAGTTTCACGAGACGTTGTTCGCTGCATGTGTCGAGGTCATGACGCTGTTGCATCAACTCCCGCAGCCGGTCATCGCCGCGGTCGACGGCATCGCCACCGCGGCCGGCTGCCAGCTCGTGGCCAGTTGCGACCTTGTCATCGCCTCGAGCGAGGCCCGGTTCGCGACCCCGGGCGTACGCATTGGGTTGTTCTGTTCGACACCGATGGTGGCGCTCACCAGGGCGATCGGTCAGAAGCGTGCCCTGCAGATGCTCCTCACCGGCGAGCCGATCGACGCGGTCACCGCCGCGGAATGGGGCCTGGTGAACCAGGTGGTCGAACCCGGCGACCTCGCGAACGCTGCTGCCGCCCTGGCCGACCGGATCACCGAGGCCAGTGCCCACACGCTGGCTCTGGGCAAGCGAGCCTTCTACGAGCAGATCGAACTGGCCGAATCCGCCGCCTACGAACTCACCCACAAGGTGATGTCGATCAATGCAGCAGACGACGTGGCGGCCGAGGGAATCGGCGCGTTCCTCGACAAACGACCCCCACGGTGGCCGATGTAACCCGAAGCACGGTTCCGATGACGCAGGTCATCTGTTCGTCATATTCGGCGGTCCGAGGCCGCGGAAATCCTGTTTGCCATGGTGCGGGACGCCCTTCCCGGCCGAAAAAGGGCCCTCAGCCTGTGGAAAACTCCGGTTTTTGGGGTGTTTGGGGCTGCTGTGACCGATGTTGCAAACTGTTTGGTTTGTTACATCCGTAATGCGTTCGTAACGTACTGCAGTTGAGTTTCTCGCGCGGCCACCTCGCCGTCGAGGACATCTCACTTTCTTGGAAGCAGTACCGAATGCACAACCACACCCGTTTCGCCATCGCCATATTCGCCGTGACCCTCCTGGCTCCAACCGCGGCCCTCGCCGCGCCGACCGCTGACGACGGCGGTGCCAGCGCCGAGGTCGCCGACGCGACGACCTCGATCTTCGTCTCGCCGACGGCGATCGCCGAGACGAGGGCCAACCTACGGACCGAGCTGGCGACGCTGTACACCCGGCTTGCCACCCAGTCGGTCGAGATCGAGCGGACCGATGAGTCCGCAACCCCAGCCGCGTGGACATCGGGCCGTCAGACCGCCCTGCGATCGCCGCTCGTCGACGAACTCGAGGCGACCAAAGCGCGCTTCGAAGAGGCCGAAGCCCAACTCCAAGCGATCAACGAACGATTCGCGCAGGACAGCCCGTGGGCCGACTTCAATCTCGAGTTCGCAGTGTTCCCCGTCGACAACGTCGATGAGTTCGTGAACAGCTGGGGCAACAGTCGTTCCGGCGGGCGCCGTCACAAGGGCACCGACATCCTCGCACCCCATGGCACCTCGCTCTTCGCCATCGAGGACGGGGTGATCGAGCGAACCAGCAACAGCAGTCTCGGCGGTCTCAGCGTGTATCTCCTGGGCGACTCGGGCGCTCGGTACTACTACACGCACCTCTCCGAGCTCGGACCATTCGTAGCCGGCGATGTCGTCTCAGCGGGACAGGTCATCGGTCTCAACGGTGACAGCGGCAACGCCCGCGGGACGCCCCACCTGCACTTCCAGGTCGCCCCCGACGGTGGCGACAACTGGGTCAACCCATACCCGCTGTTGCTTGCACTCTGGCAATTCGAGCGCAACGCCGAGGGCCCACCCGAGCGGGTGTGGGGCTGACGCCCACAGCCCATGTTGCTCGTGCCGCTAGCGGAACCGGTCCAGAACGGGCTGCGCCTCCTGGCTGCGCAGCTCGAGGACTTGGGCGCCGCCACTCGTCGTCGTTGGACTCACCGGCAGCACCACACTCTCCGGACTCGACCCTCCGAGTCTGCGGGCAAGCCACAGCGAGTCACGCAGCGACAGCGAGTCATCGATGGCGATGTCATCCGCCATCGCCCACGCCGCACGGTTGAGCGTGATCGGGTTCCGAATCCCCACGACCTCGCCCAGCACGGCCCGCAGGAAATCCTGTTGACGCTCCACGCGGCCGAGGTCGGACCGACCGTCCACCACCGCCGACCCATCGATGACCTCGGTGAAGAACCTCGACCGAACAAAAGCCAGGGCCTGCGCTCCGTCGAGGGTGTTCGACCCGGCCGGCACTTCGGCAAAGCCCGAGCGGGTGTCGTAGGCGGCATGCGGGAAATCGATCGTGACACCGCCCAGCGCGTCGACGAGGCCGACAAGACCACCGAAATCGACCCGAACCAGGTGATGAATCGGTATGCCGAGATTGTTCTGCAGCGTCTGCACCAACCGTTCGGGCCCGCCCTGAATCGCTGCGTTGATGCGTTGGCGTTCGCCGGTCCCGGCCAGTTCGACGTACAGATCGCGCGGAACGGCCATCATCGTGTTGCCCCAGCTGGCCACATTGACGATGACGATGGTGTCGGTGCGCTCGCCGCTCAGGCCACCGCCCAAGATCGCGCCGGCATTGGGATCGTCGGCCGCAACCCCCTCGCGCGAATCCGAACCGACGATGAGGTAGTTCACACCGTCGGAGGGAGCCGCGCTCAAGGCACCCGCAACCGGCAGTCGCTCGACGCTGCGCCATACCTTGAGGGCAAAGATGCCTTGGATCCCGGCGGCCAGCACAAACACCAGCAGCACCAGCCACGGCCAGCGGCGGCGCCGGCGCGGCGGCACGATCGGCAACGGCATGCCGGCGTCATCGGTGGGAAGCGGCACGCCGTGTTCATCTACGGCGATGTAGAGCGGCTGTGTCTGATCGGCCGGCGATTCGGAACCGGTCTGGTGGGGCTCGAAGGAGCCCGAGGGCGGGTAGGACATAGGTCGACAGTTCACCACGAGTTGGCGCCCACGTGGTGGCATCCAGGCCGACAATTGCGCGGTGCCACCACCTCGACAGACAGACCCACTACGGTTTCTCCTGCGGGCGGACCGCGTCAGAACTGGATCGCGCCCCAATGATGAGCCACCTCGACCACAGCCTTCGTCCGCCGCCCGACCGCGACACCCTTCCGCGCCTTCGTCGCACGCTGCGACGACTCGGCGTCGTTCTCCTGGCGTTTTCCCTCCTCAGCATCCCGGCAGCCGCGCAGGACGGTCCCGACAACATCGACGATGCGAAGGAACAACGGGAAAACTCCCGTCGTGAGCAGGCCGAAGCGGCCGAGCGGGTCGAACTCGAGGCGGCAGAACTTGCCGAAGTCCAACAAGCGCTCGACGACATCACCGAGGCAACCGAGTTCCAGCAGGCCAAGGTGAACGCAGCGCAGGCTGAATTGAGCGCTCGCGCCACCGAACTGTCTCGCAGCCGCGACGCGCTCACCGCAACCGACACCCGAATCGCCGAACTCACCGACCAGGTTCGTTCGGTCGCCGTCGCCGCGTATGTGGGCAATCCGAACGCCGAGCAGAGCCTGCTCGAGTCCGAGAGCCTCACCGACGCCGTGCGGCGAACCAGTTTCTTGGGCTATGTGAACGGCGACCAGGCCAACCTGTTCGAAGAACTTCGTCAGCTGACCGAGGATCAAGAGTACGCGCTCGCTGCAGCCGAGGTCGCCCAGGCCGAGAGCGAGGCCCTCGAAGCGAGCCTCGCGAGTGAGCTGATCGTTCTGCAGGAGCGATTGGCTCTTCAAGCAGAGATTCGAGCCAACCTCGAGTCCCGACTCGCCGACGCCCGATCCGAACTGCGCGAACTCGAACGCGAAGAGGCAGCGCTGAGCGACTTCATCAAGAAGGAACAGGAGCGCCTGACCGCGTTGAACTTCACGCCCTCCTCGCGCGGCTTCATCAAACCCACCGCCGGAAACATCGGGTCGGGATTCGGGCCACGGGCGCATCCCATTCTGTCGATCACGAGACTCCACGCCGGCCTCGATATCGGCGGCGCATCCGGCCAACCCATCGTGGCCGCCAACGATGGCCGGGTGATCTGGGCTGCGTGGCGTGGCGGCTACGGCAACGCGGTCATCATCGATCACGGCAACGGCCGCACGTCGTTGTATGCCCACATGTCGAGCGTCGCCACGTCCCCAGGCACCGACGTCGAGCGGGGCGACACCATTGGAGCGGTCGGAACCACGGGGCTCTCCACCGGCCCGCACCTGCATTTCGAGATCCGGGTGAACGGCTCTCCGGTCGACCCACGTCCATACCTCCCCTGAGGCCACACGGACCTTTCGCCCGTCGAAGGCTCCAGAAACCCGCACGCGCCGAGATGCAGA
>CBESNZ010000096.1:0-10022 GCA_965531045.1 uncultured Acidimicrobiales bacterium | reverse complement strand
GCGCAAAGCCCCTCGCGCGGGGCCCCCCCGCCACTACGCAATCGGGAAGCCACACTCCGCTTCGACAAACGCGCTGGCGGCGGGCTGGCGGGCAAACAGACTTTCGGCTTCGTCGGCGATGTCCGGATCGTCGCTCAGGTCGGCCACGCGTTGGGTGAACGACGCGAGGTCGGTGTAGAACTCAGCGACCTCAGCGGGAGCGATGGCGGCAACGTCGCGCAACGCGGCGGCGTAGTCGGTCATCGAGGCCGTGCCGGCATTGTCGCCGGCGACCATGGTGCGGGCGCTTGCGGCGGCTTTGCAGAAGGCTGAGGCATCGTCGGGCAAGACCGTCGTCGTCGTCGATGACGGGTCGGCGTCGCGCACTTGGTCCAGATCGAGCGTGAAGTCCCCGATCGTCGATGTCGTGGTTGTCGAAGTTGGAGGCGTCGAGCCCGCGGTCGGAGCGAGATCGCCGAGATCGAGCACGAAGCCGCCGGTGGATTCCACCGTGGTCGTCGGCGCAGTGGTCGTCGGCGCGGTGGTCGTCGGCGCGGTGGTCGTCGGCGCAAGGGTGGTCGGCGCGCTGGTCGTGGTAGCTGTCGCGGATGTTGTTGTGGATGCGGTCGTGGTTTCGACGAAACCGATCGTGGGCTCGCCGTCGTACGGGGCGATCATCGGTTCCTGCATTTGGACCTCGGGTCCGCAGGCCAGCCCGAGGAGTGCCATCACAAACACCGCACGGGAGGACAAACGTCGCATGCGATACCTTCGGCACATACGGGGAGGGCTTGAGGAGCTAGAAGCTCGCGATGGGCGCGACGACTGCGTGCAGCACCGCTCGCAGGTCGGCGGGGGCGAGGCGAACCTCCAGCCCGCGGCGGCCTCCGCTGACGTTGATGACGGCGAAGGCCTCTGCTGTTTCGTCGAGGTACGTGGGAAGGTGCTTGCGCTGGCCGAAGGGGCTGATTCCCCCGAGTACATAGCCGCTGGATCGTTGCGCCACCTGAGGATCGGCCATGCGTGCTCGTTTGCCGCCCGCAGCCCGGGCGAGCCGTTTGAGGTCGAGCCGGGTGCTGGTCGGAACGATCGCTGCGACCAGGACGGACTCGTCGACCTCGGCGATGAGGGTCTTGAAGACCTCGTCCGGGTCGAGACCGAGTTGCACGGCGGCTTCGTCGCCGTAGGACTCCACGTCGGGATCATGGTCGTACTGCAGCGTCTCGAAAGCCACGCCGGCGGCGCGCAGCTGATCGACCGCCGGGGTCAAAGCTCGTCGCGCGGTGCTGGAGTGTGATGTGCTGAGCGCATGGAGTTCATCTTGGGTCTTCCGACCGACGAAGTACACAACCTCGACGAGTTTTGCACCGGCGAGGCGGTCGCCGAGATCTCGCTTGCGGCGCAGGGCTTGGGTTTTGCCGGCGTCTTTGTCACCGATCATCCGATGCCGCCCGACTCCTTCCTCGAGAACGGGGGCCACCACGCCCTCGAGCCGACGGTCGCCCTGTCCTTTGCCGCCGCGGCGACCACCACGCTCCGCCTGATGACGAACCTGTTCATCATCGGGTACCGAAACCCGTTCCTGGCGGCCAAGGCCATTGCATCGCTCGACCAACTCTCCGGCGGCCGCGTCATCATGGGCACCGGAGCCGGCTACCTGGAACCGGAGTTCGACGCCCTTGGCGCCGAATTCGGGGGCCGCAACGATGCCCTCGACGATGCCTTGGTGCAAATGAAGGCAACCTGGTCGGGCGAGTCCGTGGTGGCATCGGGTCCTGGCTACAACGTCGTTGGCAATCACGCCCTGCCGCGCCCGGCAACGCGCCCGCACCCGCCGATTTGGATCGGTGGCAACTCGAAGCGAGCCCTTCGTCGGGCGGTCACACTGGGAACCGGATGGATTCCGATGCCGGCTTCGAAGGGGATGGCCTCGTTCGTACGGACCGCAGCCGTCGAAACCATGGAAGATCTGGCCGAACGGTTGGGTTATGCGCATGAACAGGCGGAAAAGGTCGGGCGATCCGAACCGCTCGACGTCGCCACCGGTCCGTGGGATGCCGGCCGCTTCGGCACGGAGAAGTTCGATCGCGCCAAGTACCTCGACCGCGTGGGCGAACTGGCCGACCTCGGCGTGCACTATGCGCCGATCAACTTCTCGTTCCCGGGGAGCGGGGGGCTCGACAGTCGGGCGCAGTTCCTCGAAATCGCCAGCCGATTCGCGGACGACGTCATCAGGGCCGCCTGACCCTTCTACCAATGGTGCGTTGCGCAGTACCGTGCGGATATGGCCCCGTCACCTGTCGCGTCGTATTCCCACGTTTTTCGCCACGCCGCTGAGCTGCCCGCGGAACGAATCATCTTGGCAGAAGTCACGCCGAGCGGCGGACGGGTCCTCGACGTCGGCACCGGAGCGACCGGCCGGACGGCCCGACTGGCGGACGAGTTCGCGGCGCAGGTCGTGTCCATCGAAATCAACGAGGCCGCGCTGACCGAGTTCGCGAACTCGGGCGAGCGAGCCGGTATCGACCTGGCAGCAGCCGATCTCGAGCGGTTGCCGTTTGCGGCCGCGTCGTTCGACGTCGTGTTGATCGCCTTTCACGGTCTCGACTACATCCTCACCGCCGAGCAGCGTCGACGAGCGCTGGCCGAGGTCGCGCGTGTGCTTCGGCCGGGCGGGACCTTCGTGGTCAATGGTTGGAATCGTTTGGGCATCTTGTTCTCGCCCCACGGATTGCGTTCGACGTCGGCGTTGCGACTCCGGGGCCGATACGTGCTTCGCGGCGATGTGGCCCGGAGCAGCCTGATCGATGGCAATGGGCTGCGGCTTCACCAATCCACGGTTGGGGGGCTCCGCTCCGAGGTGGAGGCCGCAACAAACCTCGCGTTGCAGTACGCGACCAATTCGCACGGAACGACCCGCTCGTACCGCCGAATCGCGCTCACCGCTCCGGAGCCGTACCTGGTATTCGCCTGAGAGCTCTGTCTAGGCGCTCGGCGCCACGTCATCGGCGCTGCGCAGCCAGACGGTTCGCTGCTGGAACGGAATCTCGATGGCGGCCTCGTCGAGCGCCAGCTTGATCCGCCGCCGCAGCTCGCGACTTATCGCGAATTGTTCGGCCGGTTCGGTTTTGACGGCGAGCCGGAGCACGACGGCGTCGGCGGCGAGCGCTTCGACCCCGAGCACCTGGGGCTCCTCGAGAATGGTGTGGTCGGGCTTCTGCTCTCGCCAGAGGTCGTCGGCGACCGACTTGATGACCTCGGTCGCGAGCGTGATGTCGGCCCCGTACGCAATGGTGACGTCGACGACGGACCGAGCCCAGAGCTTCGACTTGTTGGCGACCCGTTGCACCCCGCCATTGGGTACGTACCACACGGTGCCGTCTGCGTCGCGCAGCCGGGTTGTTCGCAACGACACCTGTTCGACCGTTCCGGTGGCCTCGCCGAGATCGACGATGTCGCCGACGCCGTATTGGTCCTCGACGACGATGAAGATGCCGGCGAGGAAGTCGCGCACCAGGGATTGCGCGCCGAAGCCCAGAGCAATTCCCGCTACTCCGGCGCCGGCGATGAGGGGACCAAGGTCGATACTCGCCTCGCTGAGAATGAGCAAGAACGTCAAGGTGCCGACGACAAACGTGGTGATGCTGAGCAACACCGATTTGAGCGTGAGTAGTCGCTGGCCCGCACGACTCGACCGCTCGTAGACCCGGCTCAGCCGTTCGCGCGCTTTGGCCTCGAAGGCATCCAGCAGGTCGAGCTCGGTGCTCTGCGAGATCGTCTCGGCTTCCGCCTTCGCTTCGGCTTCGATCGAAGCGAGTTGGCCGTCGACGAAACGATCGATCGAACGGTGAACGAGCTTGCGGAGGAGAATCCCGCCGAGCAGGATCAGGACGATTTTCAACGGGCCGGTGGCGACCCAGTCGATCACCTTGGTGGTCGTGTCGCTGTCGGTGAGGTTGAACACCAGGTCGCAGAAGTCGCTCGGCTCGCTACCACAGGCAGCATCGAGATCGGCAAGGGCTCCAGCGGACATGTGCCGAGGCTAGAACTGTTGCTGCATCGCTCGGTGGACCAGACTCGGGGCATGGAGAATCTGCAGGACAAGGTGGTGGTGGTCACGGGCGCCGCGAGCGGCATTGGTTTGGCCCTCACCGAGCGATTCGTTGCCGAGGGAGCGAAGGTCGTGATGGCCGATGTCGAAGAAGAAGCGCTCTCCGTCGAAGCGGCTCGCCTCGAGACCGCCGGAGCCTCGGTGTTGGGCGTGCTGTGCGATGTGTCGGTGATCGGCGATGTCGAGCGCCTCGCCGACCAAACCATCGAGCATTTCGGTGCGGTGCATGTGGTGTGCAACAACGCCGGGGTGGCACCCGGAGGACCGATGCTGGCGACCACCGCCGAAGAGTGGCGTTGGATCACCGACGTCAACATCAACGGCGTCGCGCACGGCGTGATCACGTTCGGGCCCTTGCTCGTGGCCGCCGGTGAGGGCCACATCGTCAACACGGCGTCGGAGGCCGGGTTGGTGACAACCCCGGTGCTGGGCATGTACTGCGCCACCAAACACGCGGTCGTCGGTTTGTCCGAGGCCTTGTACAAAGAGCTTGCCGGTACCGGCGTTGGCGTCTCCGTGCTGTGCCCCGAGCTGGTCGATACCAAGATCTTCCAGTCCGGTCGCAATGCTCCGGCCACGGTGACCGAGAATCCCGCGACCATGGCGCCGCTGCGCGAGGGAATCGCGCTGGTCGGCATCGCGCCTTCCGAGGTGGCCGAGCGGGTCGTCGACGCAGTCCTCGAAGATCGTTTCTGGATCTTCACCCACCCGACGACCAAGCCGCATGCCCTGCACCGATTCGGCGACATCGAGGCCGACCGCAACCCGACCAATGCGTACCCGGAACGGCCCGAGCAGTAGGCGCATGCGTACAATCGCAGCGTGACTATTTCGCTCCCGGACGGCTTCTCCGCCCACGTCGGCAACATCGGTATCCGTGACGACACCGCTGACTTCACCGTGATTGCCGCCGAGCGCCCGGTCGATGCCGCCGCGGTGTTCACCCGGTCGCGATTCGCCGGGCCGAGCGTGACGTTGTCGCAAGCGAACGTGGCCAACGGGCGAGCGCAGGCGGTGGTGGTGATCTCGAAGAATGCCAACGTGGCGACCGGTGCGGACGGCGCCGCCGACGCGCAGGCCGTGGCGACCGGCGTCGCCAACGCGTTGGCGTGTGATCCCACCGAGATCCTGCTGGCGAGCACCGGGGTCATCGGTCGCCGGTACCCAATGGACCGGGTCGATGCCTATCTCGCGACCCTGAGCACCCCGTTCCAGGTCACCGACGCCACCACGGTGGCCACCGCGATCATGACGACCGACACGCACGAGAAAGTGGCCGAGGCCAGCGCCGGCGCGGCCCGGGTCGTGGGAATAGCGAAGGGCGTCGGCATGATCGAACCGAACATGGCGACGATGCTGACGTTTCTCTTCACCGACGCGCAGGTCGAGGCCGACGAACTCGGCGCCATGTTTCGGCGCAGCGTCGATGACACGTTCAATTGCCTCAGCGTCGATACCGACACCTCCACCAGCGACACGGCGGCGATTCTCGCCAGCGGGGCGGCGGGGCCGGTCGATGCGGGTGATCTCGAATCCGCCATCTACGACGTGTGTCTCGAACTCACCCGCATGTTGGCCTTCGACGGTGAGGGGGCCGAGACGCTCTTGGTCGTGGCGGTGACCGGCGGCCGCGATCGGGCCCAGGCAAAACGTGTTGCCAAGGCGATCGTCAACTCGCCGCTCGTGAAAACCGCCGTGCACGGCGCCGATCCCAACTGGGGTCGGGTTGCGATGGCCATCGGGAAGTGCGAAGACGATCTGGACATCGACCAGGACGCGGTCACCATTCGCTTCGGGAACCAAGAGGTGTATCCGACCCTCGTCGACGAGGTTGGATTGTCGGCGCTCGAGTCGTACATGGGCGGCGATGAGGTGCACATCCACGTCGATCTGCACATCGGTAGCGGGGCAAGCACGGTGTACGGATGCGACCTCACCGACGGCTATGTCCGCATCAATGCCGACTACACCACGTAGGGCGCCCGGTGCGATGCCGCGTTGCGGTGGTGACATCGGGCGGTGATCGTGACTGTTGTCAGTCGTAGTGACATAATCGCCCGTACCCGCCGCCTGCTTTGAGGAGCCCCATGAGCCAGCCAACCGTCGATCAGGTCAAAGCCGATGTCGAGGCGTTTGTCGACGCCAATTGGGACCCCGAGGACACCGTTGGGGAGTGGTGGCAGAAGCTGGCCGATTCCGGGTATGCCCACCCGATGCTCCCCGAAGAGGCCGGCGGCAAAGGGTGGGGCGTCGATCTGAATACCGCGGTCATGCGCACCATCGCCAAGAAGGGCGTGCTGGGCCCGCCGACGGGACTCGGCATGATGTTGGCCGCGCCGACGATTGCGGCCCATGGCTCCCCGGAGCAGATCCAGGAGTACATACCGAAGATCCTGAACGGCGAGGAAGCCTGGTGTCAGCTCTTTTCCGAGCCTGGCGCCGGGTCAGACCTCGCCGGCCTCCAGTGCAAGGCAGAACTCGACGGAGAAGAGTGGTTGATCAACGGCCAAAAGGTATGGACGTCGGGCGGTCAGGTGGCGGACAAGGGCATGCTCATCGCCCGCACCGACCCCGCTGCGCCCAAGCACCGCGGCATCAGCTACTTCGCTTTCGACATGGATCAGCCTGGCGTCGATGTGCGGCCGCTGAAGGAAATCACGGGTCGGGCGATGTTCAACGAGGTGTTCATCGACGACGGCCGCGTGCTCGACTCGGCGCGTATCGGCGAACTCGGCGATGGTTGGCGGGTTGCGAACACGACACTCATGGTCGAGCGCAGTTCGCTCGGCGGCGGTTCCGTGCCGATGGCCCGCGCCGGGGCCGGCTCGATCATGAATCATCGCGGCCGCAAGTGCAGCGAGTTCACCGATCGGGCTCGCGGCGAGGACGGCGTCCCCGGCGTCAGCGCTGAGCTCGTCATCTGGTTGGCCGAGATCGCCGACAAGCTCGGTCGCGGCGGAGACCCCGTGGTTCGCGACGAGCTGATGAAGATGTACATGTTGTGCCGCGTGAATCGCATGAATATTCTGCGCGCCAAGGCGTACCCGCCGGGACGCACCGGCGCCGAAGGCAACATCGCGAAACTCAACATGAGCGAGATGTACCGGGGCTTCCGTGAGGTTGGCAACCTGGTGATCGGGGCCGAAGGCATGCTCGTCGGCGACGACAGCGAGTACAGCGCGGTGGTGCAGGAGATCACGCTGTTCTCTCCCGGACCCTCGATCTACGGCGGCACCGATCAGGTGCAGCGCAACATCATCGGAGAACGGGTGTTGGGCCTTCCGAAAGAGCCCGGCCCCGACAAGACCACGCCGTTCAATCAACTCTTACAGAACTGAGTTGTCTGCAGAACTGAGCTGGACAGCCGCTAGAGCAGTTTCTTCGCGAGGTCCTGGCCGATGTAGAGCTGAAGGGCCCGGGCGGCGGTGGGGTTGAGCTGGTCGAGCGTTGCGAGGCGCGTCTGGTCCCACTCACGGACGCGGACCCTTCCGATCGTGAAGGTATCGGCGCTCGCTACTCCGTCGGCCACGAAACTGATTTCGCCGACCAGTGCGCCGGGCCCGAGCTCGGCAACGACCGCTTCCCCGGCACGTACCTCGACGATGCCGTCGAGTATCAGGTACACCGCATGGCTGGGCTGGCCGGCGACGGTGAGCCGGACATCGACGAATTCGTCGTCGATGCCCATGGACCAGAGCGAATGAAAGTCGAAGCGGTCGAGGCGTGGGAACAAGGCCACCCGCAGCCGCTCGTCCTCCTCGGACAACTCGACGGCCCGGCGCGCCAGCACGAATCGCAAGAGCTGGCGACCGTGCAGGACCCCGATGATGATATTCCACACGACCATCGACGTAATGCCGTTTATCGCGCCGTAGGCGACGAAGCCGATGGCGCCCGCGACGAGCATGGCGCGCAGCCACAACACCCGGCGGAAAAATGTCGAGGAGACGAGGGCCAGGTAGGCCAGGTTCAAGATCAAGACGGACAAGGTCGGCCAGCCCTCGCGGTCAGCTTCGCCGTGCGAAGTCGAGTTCGAACGACCGGACTGCTCGGGCGAAAATGTTCGGTTCGACGTCGGGTTCGGTGCGGGCGGTGAGACCGGTGATGCGCTGCGACAACCGGCTGAACAGGATCGCCAACTCGTGGCGGGCGAAGTTGGCACCGAGGCAAAAGTGGGTGCCGTGGCCGAACCCGACGTGCGGGTTCTGAGAACGCGTGATGTCGAACTCCATCGGGCGATCGAAGACCGCTTCGTCGCGGTTGGCCGATGGGTACAGCAAGATGATCCGGTCTCCCGAACCGATGGCCTGGCCGCCGACGGTCGCGGGGGCGATGGCGCGTCGGAAGAAGTTGTTGAGCGGTGTTACGAAGCGGACCACCTCCTCGACCGCTTGCGGCGCGAGTTCGGGATGGTGGGCCAACAGCTCCCATTGATCTGGGTGGTCGCAGAACGCTCGCAAACCGTGGGCGATGGCGGTACGCGTGGTTTCGGCCCCACCCGCGATGAAGAGGCCGGTTTCGTGCACGATGGACTCGGGCGGCAGCGGTTGTCCGTCGATTTCGGCGTGCAGCCACGTGGACAGCAGATCGTCTGCCGGGCAGCCGACCTTCTCGGGCGCAACCTCTTGGAGGAGCGCGATGAACTCGCGGTTGGCCTGGATGAAGTCGGTGAAGACCTGACCGTCCCGGTCGCGACTGTCCGTGCGCATCAACTGTTCTGACCACCGTTTCACGTCCCGCCAGCGATCTTCGGGAAAGCCCAACATTCGAGCGGTGAGCCGTGAAGGGAGTTGACCCGCCCACGCGTCGATCACCTCGCAGTGTCCGTCGTCGATCACGTTGTCGATCAGCTCGTCGATGAGTTCGGTGAATTCCCCGGTGTGTCCTCGAACCGCCTTCGGGGTGAAGCGTCGATTCACCAACCGACGTTGTTGCTGATGACGCGGGTCGTCTTGCGCGATCATGTTCGACTCGGTGGGCGAATGCAGATTGCGGTACCCGAGTCCGCTGACGAACACGTCGTTGCGACGTTCCACCTCGAGCACATCGGCGTGCCGGCTGATCCCCCACAAACCATTGCGGCCGTCCCGGTACACCGGCTCGTTGGCCCGCATCCATGCATAGTCGGCATGGGGGTTGCGTTGGTAGAAGCCGGGGTCGAGAAGGTCGACGACGAGACGGTCGGTCATCGGCTCAGTCTGGTGGGGACGGTGTCGCCCGTCCAGATCTGCTCGCTCCTTCACCGATCACAGCTCTACTGATCACGCTCTACTGATCACGAAGGGCGTTGCCGATTGCGTCGGCGATCTGTTCGGGTGTGAGGTCGGTGGCGTCGATAGCGGCTTGGTTACGGAGTGTCCCGCTGATCGCGTCGGCGATCGCCTCGGGGCTTATCGGTCTGAGCGCCGAGCCCGGAATCGTTTCGATCCGGGGTGCTTCGGTGCCATCCTCGATCGACGTGTCGGCCTCTTCCTGGAGCAACGCCGACGTGGTCGTCGGCCCTTGATCGGGTGGCGGACCGTCATCGTCATCGTCGAGAAAAAGTGCGAGCGCGACGAGGCCGGCGATGAGCGCGAGCAGGAGGGGCAACCAGAGCCATCGGCTGCGCTTCGACCTGCTCGGCTGCGGGTCGATCGCAAACGCGGAGTCGTCGGTCGCTGTGGTCGCGACGGTCGGTATGAGGCTCGCGGGGCTTGCGATTCCGTTTTCGATGACGGCGCTCTCCGATTCGGATCCGGAGGCGGGTTGGGAGACGTCGTGCATGCGAGCCGGCGCAGCCGTGGGCGAGATGGGAGCCGCAGGGGGTCGGCCGTGGCGGGCTCCCGTCTGCTGGACCGCAGCCGGTGCCACGTAGCGACCCGGGGTGGGGAGCAGTCGTTGGGTTGCGGTCTGCGGGTTCGGCGTTCGGGTCGTCACGGTCATTCCTACGTTT
>CBESNZ010000095.1:0-10122 GCA_965531045.1 uncultured Acidimicrobiales bacterium | reverse complement strand
GGCAACTGCCCCTCCGCGTCGACCACTCCGTCGACGAAGCCGGCCACGCCCATGCCCACGTTCGTCGCTGGGCCCGCGCCGATTGGGGCCCCGATGGCGAACACATGGCGTGGTGTTGCACCGAGACCGACTCCGCGGTCGCGAGCGCGTACGTGGGCGATCGCCCGGTCATCGAGTCACTTGCAGCCGAGCTCGAGGGCGTCGTCGGAACCGAAGTGTTCGTCGAACTTCGCCGGCGCGAGCGATAGCGAAGTCAGCTAGATCTCGAAATCAGCTAGATCTCGAAATCAGCTAGATCTCGAAATCAGCTAGGACCGGAGCGTGATCGCTTGGGCTCTCGCCCTTTCGTGCGTTGCGATCGACCAGGCAGAGTTGGCTCGTGGCCGCAAGCGACTCCGTCGCCAAGATCAAGTCGATGCGCATGCCCAGTCGCTTGTGGAAGTTGCCGCCGCGATAGTCCCACCAGGAGAAGAGCCCCGCTCCCTCATGGTGGCGCCGGAACACATCGGTGAGTCCGAAGTCGCACACCGCTTTCAACGCGTCACGCTCTGGCTGGCTGACGTGGGTCGCATTGACGAAGTCCGCCGGCTTGTCGTAGATGTCGCGGTCATCCGGGGCGATGTTGAAGTCGCCGACGACACAGACATGCTCGGCGGGATCGACGTTCTGATCGAGGTCGGCGCGCAACCGTGCCAGCCATCGCAGCTTGTACTGATAGTGATCGTCATCGAGCGAGCGTCCGTTTGGCACGTAACACGTCGCGACACGTACACCCCCGCAGGTCGCCCACAGGATCCTCGCCTCGTCGTCGGGGTCTTCGCCGTCGGAAAAGTTCGGCGACACGTCCTCCAGACCGACTCGGCTGAGGATCGCTACCCCGTTCCATTGTCCTTGCCCGCGGTGGGCCGATTGATACCCGAGATCCTCGAACGTTTTCGCCGGCCAGGCGTCGTCGGCAAGCTTGGTCTCCTGGAGGCACAACACGTCAGGTTCGAGCAGGCCGATCCACTCTTCGACCCGAGCGAGTCGGGCATTGAGGGAGTTCACGTTCCAAGTCACGATGCGCACGCCGTGACACTATCCGCAGGGTGCGAACGTGACTATGTCCCGGTGGCATGACCGTGCGCGTGACTCTGCCATAGTCGTCATCGCCGACGCTTCGCGGTGCCTAGACTGCGTCACGTGAACGACGACACTCGGCTCGAAGACCCCGCCAACCCCGCGATAGGCCCGAACGCTTGGCTCATCGACGAGATGTACGAGCAATTTCTCGCCAACCCCGGATCGGTGAGCCAAAGCTGGCAAGAGTTCTTCGCCGACTACGGCACCGAGCGGCCCGCCAGCGTGTCGGCTCCGGCGCCGATGGCGGCAGCCAGCGTGCTTCCCGAGGCGGTGGCCGACCCAACGCCGGCTGCCCCGGTCAAGCCGGTGGCGGCAGCCAGCGCTCCCGAGCCCGAGAGCAGCTCTCCCGAACCCATTCCCATCCGCGGGGCCGCCGCTCGAACCGTCACGAACATGGAGTCGAGCCTCGACGTTCCAACCGCAACGTCGTTCCGCGAGGTCCCGGCCCGGCTGCTCGAGGTGAACCGCGGGGTCATCAACGGATATCTCAAGCGCACGCGCGGCGGCAAGGTGTCCTACACCCACATCATCGGCTACGCCATCGTGCGTGCCATCGCCGACGCGATGCCGGCCATGAACGCTGCCTACGCCGAGATCGACGGCAAGCCACACGTCATCAAGCACGACCACGTCGGCCTCGGCATCGCGGTCGATGTCGAGAAGCGCGACGGCAGTCGATCCCTTCTCGTGCCCTGCGTGAAGAACGCCGACACGCTCGACTTCCGCGGCTTCGTCGACGCCTATGAGGACCTGATTCACAAGGTGCGGTCGAACAAGCTGAGCCCCGACGACTTCGCCGGCACCACCGTCAGCCTCACCAACCCCGGCACGATCGGCACCGTCCAGTCGGTCCCCCGGCTGATGGAAGGCCAGGGCCTCATCGTCGGCGTCGGCACGATTGCCCATCCGACGTCGATGCAGGCGGCAGACCCCAGCACCCTCGCCGGACTTGGCGTGTCCAAGGTCGTCACGGTCAGTTCGACCTACGACCACCGCATCATCCAGGGCGCCGAATCCGGCATGTTCCTGAAGAAGCTGCACGAACTACTGCTCGGCGAAGACGACTTCTACGTCGACATCTTCCGCGCCATCGGCGTCCCGTACGAGGCCGTCAAGTGGCGTCGTGACGTCAACCCGATCAATCGCGAGGAGGTGATGCTCGAGAAACAGGGCCAGGTCAACACCCTCATCAACACGTACCGCTCGCGTGGACACCTCATCGCCGACCTCGATCCGCTGCGCATCAAAGAACCGCGCATGCACCCCGAACTCGACCCCGCAACCTACGGCCTCACCATCTGGGACCTCGAACGCGAGTTCCTCACCGGCGGTCTGATGGGCATCGAGTCTGCGGTCGGCGGAAAGAAGCGTCAGATCCTCGGCGACATGCTGGGCGTGCTTCGCAACGCGTATTGCCGTACGACCGGCATCGAGTACATGCACATCTCCGAGCCGGAGGAGAAGCGTTGGATCCAGCAGCGGGTCGAAGGTGTTCAGCACGACATCGACAAGGATGAGCAGCTGCACATCCTCGAGCGGCTCAACGCCGCCGAGGCGCTCGAGAAGTTCCTGGCCACCAAATACGTCGGCCAGAAGCGGTTCGGCATCGAAGGCGCCGAAAGCACCATTCCGATTCTGGACAAGCTGCTCAATTCGGCGGCCGACAGCGACGCGTCCATCGAGTCTGCGGTGATCGGCATGGCCCACCGTGGCCGCTTGAACATCCTCGTCAACATCGTCGGCAAGGAATACGGACAGCTCTTCGACGAGTTCGAAGGTGCCATCCACGCCGAAACGGTGCAGGGCTCCGGTGACGTCAAGTACCACCTCGGTCAGCAGGGCACGTTCGTTGGCCGAACCGGCAACTCGATTCCGGTCGAGGTTGCGGCGAACCCGTCGCATCTCGAAGCGGTGAACCCGGTGGTCATCGGCATGGCGCGCGCCAAGATGGACCGCATCCAGCCGCCAGGCGACTATCCGGTGCTTCCCATTCTGATCCATGGCGATGCAGCCTTCGCCGGGCAGGGCGTGGTGGCAGAGACCCTCAACCTGTCGAACATTCAGGGCTACCGCGTCGGCGGCACCATCCACGTCATCATCAACAACCAACTCGGCTTCACCACCATGCCGGTCTCGGCGCGGTCGTCGGAGTACTCGACCGACGTTGCCAAGATGGTCCAGGCCCCGATCTTCCACGTCAATGGCGACGACCCCGAGGCCTGCGTTTGGATTGCGCAGATGGCCTTCGACTACCGCCAGACGTTCAAGAAGGACGTCGTGATCGACATGATCTGCTATCGCCGCCACGGCCACAACGAAGGCGACGATCCGAGTTACACGCAGCCACTCATGTACCGGGCCATCGAGAATCGCCGCTCCGTACGCAAGCTCTACACCGAATCGTTGCTCAAGCGTGGCGACATCGACCTCGAGCAGGCCGAAAAGGCCTTGGAGGACTTCCAACAACGCCTCCAGCAGGCGCTCGACGACACCCGCGAAGGCATCGACACCGAGCTCAAGGCATCGGTACCCGAGCCCCCGGTCGGCGTCTTGCCCTCCGTCGACACCTCGACGACCAAGGAAACGCTCGACACGGTGTACCACGCCCTGTCCACCACCCCCGACGGCTTCACGGTGCACCCGAAGCTGGCCAAGCAGTTCCAGGCCCGCGATCAGATGTACGCCGATGGCGAGGTCGATTGGGCCCTGGGCGAGGCCTTTGCACTTGGTTCATTGCTCGTCGACGGCGTCTCGGTGCGACTCGCCGGCCAGGACAGCCGCCGCGGCACGTTCAGCCACCGTCATTCCACCCTGATGGACTACGAGCTCGGCACCGAGTACCAACCCCTCGGCGCGCTCGAGGGCGAGCAGTACCCGAAGCTCTGGATCTACGACTCGCTGCTCTCCGAATACGCAGCCCTCGGCTTCGAATACGGCTACTCGGTGAGTAACCCCGAAGCCCTCGTCATGTGGGAGGCGCAGTTCGGTGACTTCATCAACGGCGCCCAGATCATCATCGACCAGTTCATCGTCGCTGCCGCCGACAAGTGGAAGCAACGCTGCGGTCTCGTGATGCTCCTGCCCCACGGCTACGAGGGCCAAGGCCCCGAGCACAGCTCGGCGCGGATCGAGCGGTTCCTCGATCTCGCTGCCGAGGACAACCTGCAGATCTGCAACGCGACCACCGCCGCTCAGCTCTTTCATCTGTTGCGACGCCAGATCGTGCGGAAGAACGTCACCAAACCGCTGGTGATTTTCACGCCCAAGTCCCTTCTGCGCTCCAAGCACAGCCGATCAAGGGTGTCCGACCTCACCGCCGGAACGTTCCTCGAGCTGCTCGACGATCCCGGCATCTCCGATCCGGGCTCGATCACACGAGTGGTGTTCTGCAGCGGCAAGGTGAGCTATGAGGCGATGAGCGAACGCGACAAACGCGATGCTCCAACCGCAATCGTCAGAATCGAACAGCTCTACCCGTGGCCGGCCGACGCCGTCGCGGCGGTGCTGTACAAGTACTCCTTGGCCGAAGAGGTGGTTTGGCTGCAAGAAGAACCCGAGAACATGGGTCCGTGGAGCTTCACGCGGGGCCGTCTGTTCGAGGCCCATGGCAAGACCCACCAGATCCGACGGGTGAGCCGGTACGAGTCCGCCAGCCCGGCCACGGGCACGGCGAAGGTCCACAGCCAAGAGCAGTCCGAACTGTTCGACCGCTGCTTCGACCCCAAACTGTTTTCCTGACGCACTCTCGGCTTCGTCGTTCCTCCTCGGGCCTCGATGCTGACGCAGGCGCAGAGCCGCTCGTCGTCCCTCCTCGCTCCCTACCTACCTGGTCTTGGCGCCGTGGTCGACGGCACGCATCGTCGGCGCGGGCACCCGAGGCCTCCGGTCCGCAGCGCACGGAGGAGAGCTGAGCGCTTTTCGACCCAGCAGTCACTTCTTGTCGATGCGGGCTTCGACTCGTTGGGTCGGGCGGCACATGAGGGTGGAGCCGCCGGTCGCGACGAGCGCGCCCTCGCTGGTCCAAACGGTTGCCTCGTGCGCCATCAGGCCGTTGGCGGCTACCGGCACCGAAGCCGCGGCGAACACGTGCGGTTCGGCTCGGACATCGCCCAGGAACCGAGCGGTCACCTCGATGGTGGGGGCCACGTAGTCGACCTCGCCCAGGTAGGCACGGTGCGCTGCCGGCCAGCTGCCGACATCGACCACGATGAGGAGACGGCACGCATCGAGCCAGGGGTCGTCGAACGTGGCTTGGGGACGGAACTCGAACCAGCCATCGAATACCGGTTCGGTCTCGGTGCGGTTGTCCCAGTCTTCGATCCACTGTGTCGGCCGAAAGTCGACGTTGTGCCAGAACGGGAAAACCGGCGTGCCCGGTGCTCGTAGGTCGTCGTTGGAGCGCAGTTCCGCGAACGGTGTGATCGGCGGTGGTTCGATCTGGTGCGCCAACCCGTCGATCTGAGCGTCGACGCCCCACACCATCGCGGCAAACACGATGCGGTCGCCCTGATGCATGGTGACGTGCACCGACGTTGCCACCCGGGTGGCGCGCTGGACGACGCAGGTGATGTCCACCGGTCCGGCGGTCGCCCCACCAAGAAAGTGTCCGTTGATCGACGCTGGTCGATCGCGCCCCGATTCGGCCCCGGCAGCCCGCAGTGCGAACGACGCAAGGTAGCCACCCATCGGCCCCCAGATGTTCCAGTCGGGCGAGATTTCACCGGTATACCGGCCGGCACCGGCCCCGGCGATGTGGGTGTCGTCCCCTAGATTGCCCATGGACAACGAAACTAGCCCCTGAGCAGCGGAGGCTCAGCGGTTCAACGCAGCTCGACGCCCAAGACGGTTTCGAGCTCGGTGAGCGCAACGTCGGGGTCGACCACCTTGATCGTGGTCATCCCCATCGCCCTCGCAGGCTTGAGATTGATACCGAGATCGTCGAGAAACACGCACTGCGCAGGCTCGACTCCGAGACGCTCGCACGCAATCTCGTAGAACCGCGGCTCGGGTTTTCGAACCCCGACCTTGGACGATTCGATGATCTCGTCGAAGAGCTCGAGAATCGGTGCGGTATCGGGACCGACATGGCCCGACATCTGGTCGGCGTCCATCGGCGCGATGTTGTTCGTCAGCATCGCCAACGCGTACGTGCCGCGGAGTCGAGCAATAGCCTCGACCATCCGCGGTCGGACCTCGCCCCGCAAACAGGCGAGAATCTGCTGTGCGTCCACGGTGTGCCCCAGCGCCGCCGCCTCTGCCTCGAAGAGCGCACAGAACCCGGCAACGGAAACGTCGGACCGTTCGAACTTGGCCCAGGCATTGTCGTCCGGATTGGTTTTGTTGATCGTCCGGATGAGGTCCGCTGGCAGGCCGTTGTCGGTCTCGTAGCGAGCGAATGCCTCGAACGGGCTCGACAAAATTACACCACCGAAATCCCACAGCACTGCCTGGATCGTTGAAGACACGCCGTGGAGCGTAGCGGACGGCCTCATCGGCCCGCCCGACAGCGCTTCGAGCCGATCGTACCCACGTTGGTAACCGTGTACTGCCTTCATCAAGGGGATCGGAGAGGGCGCCGATACAGCCGGCATGGGGCCACGACAACGGACGCGCATGAAGCACCGCAATGCCGTCGGGCGTATGACGTTGTTGATCGTGCTCGCCATTCTCGCCGGCGCTTCGATTCTGGTCAGCCGGGTGCTGCACGATCGCGAAACCGGAGAAGCGCATGAGCGTGAACGTGCCGTCGCCGCCGCGGCGGCGATTTCTGCGGAACGCGAGCTCTCGAACTACATCGATTCGCTCGGGTCGATCGCGGCCTACCTCGGCGCAGCCGACCACTCCAACGCATCCTTGACGCAGTATCTCGACGACACCGGCTTCTTCGAAGAGAATCCGGGGTACGCCCAGGTCGCGGTGGTCGAGATAGCCCATGGCGCCGAAGGACTCGCGGCTCTCGAGGCCAGAGAGCGACGGACCAACCCCGATTTCTCCGTTCTCGCGCCGTCCCCGACGTCGGAGGTGCACTACGTCATGACCCGACTTGCGGGTGCTGACGAATTCCTTCCGTACCTCGGATTCGATCTCGCATTTTCCGCGGAAACATCTGCGGAACTCGACGCCGGTCTCGCTGCGGCCGAACTGACCCGGGGCAGCATCAATCTCGATGCACCGGGGGCCGATGACCCCCAACGTGGCAGCGCCGACGAAGGGCTTCGCGACGCGTTCCTCGAGAGCGAGTTGGTCGATATCAGCGTCGTATTGCAGCAACCGGTCGTTCGTCAGGGCGAGATCGTGGCGTTCGTGATGGCGCAGGGCGATACCGCTCCGGTCCTCGAGCGCGTGCTCGCCGGGCAGCCGGACCAAACAACGCTGGAACTGTCGCTGCAAGGCGAGTCGATCGCATCGACCGGCAATCCCCCACCGGATTCTTCGACGGCCGTCCGACGCTCCATCCGAACCGGTGCGCTCGACTGGTCCATTTCCGCCACCAGCTCGGTCACTCCCAACCACACCATCTCGCAGCAGGCGTTGATCCTCGGCGCAGCGATGACGCTGACCATCGGCCTCATCTTGCACTTGGTGATCCGCAATGCCGAAACAACCGGCCGCCTTCGCGAATCTCAGATCGCAGCAAACCGCGATTCCCTGACCGGCCTCGCGAATCGACGAGGCATCACCGAAGAACTTCGAAGCCGACTGGACAACCCGGCCCCCGGATCGGTCGACGCAGTGCTGTTCTGTGACCTCGATCAGATGAAGGTGGTGAACGACAGCATGGGCCACACGGCTGGGGACGACAGCCTCCGGGCTGTCGGATCGCGCATCGACGCCTGCGTGGGAGCGAGCGACTTCGTGGGGCGATTCGGCGGCGACGAGTTCGTCGTCATGTGCAGAGTCGCAGAACCAGAGATGGCCGAAGCGATAGGGAAACGAATTCTGGATGCGCTGACCGAGCCGGTGAAACTCGCAAACGGCACTCGGCAGGTGTTGACGGCCAGCATCGGCATTGCCTTCGGCGGTGCGAACTCGACTCCCGACAGCCTGCTTCGGGACGCAGATGTTGCGATGTACGCGGCCAAGACCGGCGGAAGGGCCCGTTACGAGCTGTTCGACATTTCACTCCGCACGAAGGCCATTGCCCGGCTCGAGGTTGAACAGGACCTGCGCCACGGCCTCGAGTCGGGCGATGTCATCGCCTACTACCAAGGCATCGTCGATGCGACGACCGGTGAGACGGTCGCGGCCGAGGCCCTTGCCCGCTGGATCCACCCCGAACGCGGCATCGTCAGTCCGAACGACTTCATCCCGGTGGCCGAGGAGAGTGGACTCATCAACCAACTCGGCGCGCAGATGCTGCACCAGGCGATTGCACAGGTCGCGATTTGGCAACGGCAGCATGAACACCGTCCGCTTCGGGTGGCGGTGAACGTCGCCGACCGACAGATCATGACGCCTTCGTTCGTGGATGAGGTCGCAGAGGCGCTGGAACTCCACGGTGTCGCTCCGGACTCGATCGAACTCGAGCTCAGCGAGAACCTCCTCATGGAGGGGTTCGAGCGTCGCATGACGGTGCTCAAAGGACTGCAGCGTCTGGGCGTCCGGATCAGTATCGACGATTTCGGCACCGGCCGGGCATCGATGGGCCATCTGCGCAAGCTCGACATGGTGTCGACACTCAAGATCGATCAAACATTCATTCGCCACATCGATATGCAGCCGGTCGATCGGGAGATCGTGAGGGCGGTCGCGACGCTGGCGAAGAGCATGGACATGACCATCGTCGCCGAGGGTGTCGAGAAGCCGGCCCAGGTCGAGATCCTGCGCGACTTCGGGGTGGACCTGTTGCAGGGATTCCTCTTCAGTCGACCGAGCCCGCCTGAAGATGTCCTCAAGCTCGCGCCTTTACTGCATCGCCCGACCCGTCACCCTCTGAGAAACCCTTCGGTCGACGCGTCGGCCGGATAGTACAGCTCGACGGTCAACTCGTCGGCGGTGACGTCGAGGGCGCCACCCACGGTGGTGAGCAGCGTGAAGAAACTGAGCACCTGCTCGCCTATTCGCAGACGCATCGTGATCGCGAGCTCGGCGGGGTCATCGACCTGGTATGCGTCGCCGGCGGCCGCAATCGCCTGGTCACGCAATTCGGCAATCGCGGCGTCGTCGGGGAAACGCGCGGCGTCTTGCACCAACCGAGTCGCAAGAACGGCGGCCAGCGACTCGGGGGCTTCGAGATGCGACCACAGGCCCTCGGGGTGCACCACCATCGTCACGATGTTCATCGGGTCGCCGAGCGCCGCAGAGTCCGGGGCGATGAGGGCGACGAGACCGAGTGCGGCGGTATTGGCCGCAACCACATTGTGATGGCGGTCGATGACCAACGCCGGATACGGGTCGTGGCAGGCCAGGAGCTGATCCAACACCGAGCGCATCGCGGCAAAGTGATCGCTACCGAACTCGGACTCGGGATGGATCGGGGCAAAGCCGCCGGCCTGCACGAGGGCATTACGTTCACGCAGCGGCAAGTCCAGCACCCGCGCCAGGTGGACGAGCATTTCCCGGCTCGCGGCGGACCGCCCGTTCTCGACGTAGCTCAAATGACGCTGCGATACGTCGGCCCGAAGTGAGAGTTCTTGTTGGCTGAGACCCCGATGTTGACGCCAATGGCGAAGGAGCGGACCGGAGGTGATCGTCGGCATGATGACAAGCCTGGACACAAAACGTCATCACGTCTATTACCTCACACGTCATCGACACGACGACACGTCACCGGCAAACTCACTCCATGACCACGCACTCACTGACAAGAATGACCGCTTCGATGCTGTCCCCCGCCACGCCGGTCCGACCGGTGCTGTGGGTCAACGCGGCATTCTGCGCCGGTTCCGCGATATTCATGCTCGCCGCGTCCGGCTGGCTGTACGACGAACTCGACCTACCGCGGGTGGCGATTCTGGCCGTTGGCGCCACGCTCGCCGGGTACGCCCCGCTGGTCGCCTG
>CBESNZ010000094.1:0-10228 GCA_965531045.1 uncultured Acidimicrobiales bacterium | reverse complement strand
CGCCAATGCCGATGTCATGGCCGGCGCGCTCGAGGTCATCAATAACGACCCGGCGGTGAAGTCGATCTTCATCAACATCTTTGGCGGCATCACCCGCGGCGAAGAGGTGGCCAATGGCATCCTCGAGGCCATGCAGCGCGTCGATATCAGCTCGCCCATCGTGATTCGACTCGACGGCACCAACGCCGATGAGGGCCGAGCCATTCTGGCGCCGAAGCTCAACGACATGTTGCAGATGGAAACCACGATGCTCGACGCCGCCCGCACGGCCGTCGAGTTGGCAAAGTAAGCCCCGAGATCGAGACGACGGATACACGAACATGAGCATTTTCGTAGACGAAAAAACCAAGGTCATCTACCAGGGCCTCACCGGCTCGCAAGGCAGCTACTACGGCAAGCTGAACCGGTATTACGGCACGCAGGTCGTGGCGGGAACCCACCCGAAGAAGGGCGGCACGGACGTCGACGGTATTCCCGTCTTCGCCACTGTTGCCGAAGCCAAGGAGGCCACCGGCGCCACCGCCAGCTGCATCTTCATCCCTGCCCCGGGCGTGAAGGGCGCGGTCATGGAAGCGGCCGAGGCCGGAATCGAGTTGATCGTGGCCATCACCGAGGGCGTTCCGGCACACGACGAGGCGTGGTTCTACAACAAGCTGCAGCGAGACTTCCCGGCGACCCGGCTGCTGGGTCCCAACTGCCCCGGCATCATCAGCCCGGGCAAGTGCAACATCGGCATCACCGCCGGTCACATCGCCAAGGAGGGGGGTCCGGTCGGCATCGTCAGTCGATCCGGCACGCTCACCTATCAGGCCTTGTACGAGCTGAAGCAGAAGGACATCGGCTGTACCACGTGCGTGGGTATTGGCGGCGACCCGGTTCCGGGTACCAATTTCATCGATTGCCTCGAGGCGTTCGAAGCTGATCCCGAAACCAAGGCGATCATGATGATCGGCGAAATCGGTGGTTCGGCCGAGGAAGAGGCGGCCGACTACATCAAGTCGAACGTGTCGAAGCCGGTCGTCAGCTATGTCGCCGGCGTCACGGCGCCCCCCGGAAAGAAGATGGGCCACGCCGGCGCCATCGTTTCGGGCGGCAAGGGCACGGCGAAGGCCAAGATGGAAGCATTGACCGATGCGGGCGTGCGGGTGGGACAGAACCCCACCGAGGCCGGCGAGCTCATGGCCGAGGTCGTCGCAGGCTTGTAGCTCTGCGACCCTCGTTTGCAATGGTTCAGGCGAGAAGCCCGGTGCTGAGGAACAACGCTGCAGCGCCGGGCATCTGGCGGTTGCCGCTTCTGGTCGCGGCCGCCACAGTGCTGTGTCTGGTTTCGGCGGCCTGCTCGTCTGCGCAAGAGTCGTTGGCCGGGTCCGATACGGCCGCCGTCGAATCGTCTGCGGTCGAGTCGGTGCCCCGAGCCTCGACGACGGCGGCACCGACGACTCTCGCCACTACGCCCGGCACCGAACCGCCGATTGAGGTCTACGGTGCTGTGCCCGTCGTGCCCGGCGTCGACCCGGCGACGGTCCCCAGGGCGTGGGTGACCTCCACCGGCGTCGTCGGCGCGGTGCTCGATCGCGATGGCGATCGCACGCTCATCCGCACGCCGTGCGGCGGCGAAGCATGGGTCGACGGTGGCCAGCGGGTCGCTCCGGTCGCCGTGGTGATCGACCCCGGTCACGGGGGAGAAGAACCAGGAGCTGTCGGACCCTCGGGTCTCGTCGAGAAAGACCTCAACTTGCTCATCGCCCAGCAGGTCGTGGCCGAACTCGGCCGCGTCGGGATCGCTGCGCAGCTCACCCGAACCGCCGACTACCGCATCACCTTGCTCTCGCGGGCCGAGATCGCCACAGCGCTCGAGGTCGAGGCATTCGTGTCGATCCACCACAACGCAGCCCCGGCGGTCCCGTGGCCCGGCCCCGGCAGCGAGACCTACTACCAGATCGCCGACGACGAGTCGCGGCGGCTGGCCGGACTGCTCTATGAAGAGATCGTCGACGCGCTCGACGACTTCGACGCCGAGTGGATGGCCGACAGCGATGCCGGCGCGAAGTACCGGCCCAACAGCGGTGGCGGCGACTACTACGGGATCCTGCGCCGCTCGGCCGGTGTGCCCGCCGTACTCACCGAGGCGGCATACCTGTCGAACGCCACCGAGGAAGCGCTGTTGCAGCGTCCCGAGGTGCAGCAGGCCGAGGCTCGAGCGATCGCACAGGGCATCGCTCGCTTTCTCACGACGTCCGATCCCGGAAGTGGCTTTGTCGACCCGTTGCCGCGCACCTCGCCCGCCGGCCCGGGTGGGGGCGCCGACAACTGCGTCGACCCGGCCTTGGAGTAGGTTCACGCAGGTGCGTACGGCAGTCCTGGCTTCTGGCAGCGGAACAATCCTCGAAGCGATTCTCGACGCCGGTATCGCGGTGGAACTCGTGCTGGTCGACCGTCCCTGTCGGGCGACCGACATCGCCGAAGGCAACGGCATCACCGCCGTTCGTCAGTATCGCGACAGCTTCGGAGACGATTTCGATCGTGACGCCTACACCGATTCGGTCACTGACCACCTACGTTCGGCCAAGATCGAACTGGTCGTGATGGCCGGCTTCGGCACCATCTTGGGCGCCAGCATCTACACGCACTTCTCGGGCCGGATCCTCAACACGCATCCGGCGTTGTTGCCCGCCTTCAAGGGCTGGCACGCCGTCCCTCAGGCGATCGAGGCCGGCGTGAAGGTCACGGGGTGCACCGTGCACGTCGCAACAGCCGATGTCGATGACGGCCCGATTCTTGCGCAGGAGGCGGTACGCGTGCTGCCCGGTGACACGGTCGAGTCGCTGCACGAGCGGATCAAGACCGTCGAGCGTCGGATCTATGTCGAAACCATCCAAGCGATTCTTTCCCGGGGATCGGTTCTAGAGGGACAGTCATCATGAGCGAGCAAGCCCAATCCAGCCAGCAACAGCGCAAGCGAGCCCTGCTGTCGGTGTACGACAAGACCGGCGTTGTCGAATTGGCGCAGACCTTGGTCGACGTGGGCTGGGAGCTCATCTCGAGTGGTGGCACGGCGAGGGTCATCGCCGAGGCCGGGCTGCCCGTGATCGACGTCGCCGACTACACCGGTTCGCCGATCATGCTCGGACATCGGGTCGTCACGTTGCACCCGCGCATTCATGGCGGGATATTGGCGGACCGCAACGACCCCGAGCACCATGCCGACCTCGTCGCCAACGAGATCGACCTGATCGACCTGGTCGTGGGGAATCTCTATCCGTTCTCGTCGGTCGTCGACGAGTTCCAACACGGGGCGCAGGGCCGCGAAGAACTCATCGACATCGGCGGGCCGACCATGGTTCGTGCGGCCGCAAAGAATCACGAGTTTGTGGGCGTGGTGGTCGATCCGGCCGACTACCCGAAGGTCATCGATGAGCTGAAGGCATCGGGCGAGCTTTCGGCGGCGACCCGTCGTCGCCTGGCTCGGGACGCCTTTGCGCACACCGCCGCGTATGACGCGGCGGTCGTGTCGTGGTTCGACGATTCGGACGAGGAGTCCGACGCCGACGATCCGTTGGCCGATTCGTTGCATCTCGCTCTGGATCGTGTGCAGGATCTGCGTTACGGCGAGAATCCCCATCAGGTGGGTGCCCGGTACCGCATTCGGGGCAGCGAGGGATGGTGGGACAGCGCCGTGCAGCACGGCGGCAAGGGCATGTCGTATCTCAACCTGTTCGACACCGAGGCGGCGTGGCGCATCGTGCATGACTTCGCCGCCGAGCCGGCGGTCGCGGTCATCAAGCACGCCAACCCGTGTGGCTTGGCCGTGCACAACGACATCACCGAGGCATACAGGCGCGCCCATGCCGGTGATCCGATTTCTGCCTTTGGCGGCATCGTCGCCGTCAACCGTCCGGTGCCATTGGCTCTGGCCGAAGCGCTCAGCGAGGTATTCACCGAAGTCATCGTGGCGCCGGCGTTCGATGATGACGCCATGGCCAAGCTGCAGGAGAAGAAGAACCTGCGCATCCTCGAAGCGCCGGCACCGTCGTATCCGTTGTACGACATGCGTTCCATCGATGGCGGCCTGCTGGTGCAGACCACCGATCGCATCTTGCGTAGCCGCAAGGATTGGGAAGTGGCCACCGAACGTCAGCCCACCGAGGCCGAGTGGGCCGATCTCGAGTTCGCCTGGCAGGTTGCGGCCCGTGTGTCGTCGAACACCATCGTGCTGGCCAAGGATCGTGTGGCCGTCGGCATCGGTGCCGGACAACAGAACCGTCGCGACGCCGGGCGCATTGCCTGCCAGAAGGCCGACGGCCGGGCCACCGGTGGCGCATGCGCCAGCGACGCATTCTTTCCCTTCAAGGACGGCCTCGAATCCGCGATCGAGGCCGGGGCCACCTGTGTGATCCAGCCCGGTGGCTCGATCCGCGACGCCGAGGTGATCGAGGCCGCCAACGAGGCGGGGATGGCCATGGTCTTCACCGCCGAACGCCACTTCAAACACTAAACGCACGCGACGATCCGTCACGGCGGCCCACGCAAGCGCACGGTCTCCGATACCGCGCGGTTTCCAGAGCGCACGGTCTCCGATACCGCGCGGTTTTGACGACGGTTTCCGCGGCAGGGAACGTTGCAATTCCAACGATTCGAGTGAGTAGTCCCAGATGTGGCCAAACGCGCGGTCTCCGATACCGCGCGCTCTAACGCACGGTCTCCGAGACCGCGCGGTACTGATTGACGGGTACGAAAGCGTTTTCGCGCCAGCGAAAAGGCGGGAAGTGACGAGGCCGCCAGGCCGCAGGAACGACGGTTATTGCTCGTACGTAGGCATCAATGTGGCTCGGGCGATGACTTTGCCGAACATGTTGAACCCGGCGACGGCGTTGCTGACCGCGTCGTCCACGCCGACGGTCGCGGCATCGAGCGCGTGCACGGCGAAGACGTAGCGGTGCGGCCCGTGACCCGCCGGTGGCGCAGCGCCGAGGAACCCCTTCAGGCCGGCGTCATTGCGCAGGACAACCGCACCCTCGGGCAGGTGCACGCCGTCCTGGCTCCCCGCGTCGGTCGGTAGGTCGGTCGTGGACACCGGAAGGTCGAGCACCGCCCAGTGCCAGAAGCCGCTGCCGGTCGGGGCATCGGGGTCGAAACAGGTCACGACGAAGCTCTGGGTCTCGGCCGGAAACCCCGACCAGCTCAGCTGGGGCGAGCGGTCCTGCCCACCGGCGCCGAACACGTCACTGGCGTGTACGCGGTCCATCGGTTGGCCATCGGCGACATCGGTGCTGGTGACCTCGAAGCTGGGCACGTCGGGCAGCGATGCGTAGGGGAGTTGTGCGGATTGGGTCATGGTCCGCATCGTAGTTTCGACGGTACGGGTTCGCAGTTCGCTGCGGCGGTCGAGGCCGTGCGTTCAACCGTAGGTCGGACGGGTCGTGGGCACGTCGACGTGGCCTGGCCCGCCGAACGCTCGGCTGGAGCGGACGAGCAGGGCGACGACGATGCCGAACACGAAGCCGCCGACGTGCGACATCCAGGCCACGCCGCCGTTGGGGTCGATGGCGAACTGCCCCGCGAACCACACGAGCAGCGGCACGAACGCCGGCAACCGAGGCCACAAGGGGATGCCGAGGAGTAACAGCGTGCGCACCTTCACGGTCGGGAACCACACGAGGTAGGCGCCCATCGTTGCGGCGATCGCTCCGGAGGCTCCGATCAGCGGCAACGTGCTGTCGGTCTGGATGAGTACATGTGCTGCCGTTGCGAACAGTCCGCCGACCACGTAGAAGATGGCGAACCACACATGGCCGATCCGATCCTCGATGTTGTTGCCGAAGATCCAGAAGAACAACATGTTGCCGCCGAGGTGCAGCAGGTTGGCGTGCAGGAACATCGAAACCAGGACCGCGAGCCACACGTGTTTGTCGTCGAAGTACTCGCCGCCGGCCGACGGCACCACATCGGTGCAAGCGGTGTCATCGCCCTCGAGTGTTGCCGAGAGCTCGGAGTCGAGGAGGGCCCGTCCCTCACGGAGCTCACACGGGATGGCGGCGAACTCGAAACCGAAGCGCACGTTGTCGTCGGTCGAGGCCTCGGGCTGCACGAGGAAGAACACGGCGACACACGCGCCCATGATGGCGAAGGTGACAAACGTGACCCGCTGGGTTGGGTTGAAGTCGCGCAGCGGTATCACAACTCGTGTTTACCGCATCAACTGGGACGACACCGCGCGCCGGCTCACCCCATCCACCGGCAAGGCTCCCACTCACCGGCGCGCCTCACGGATAGATTTGAGCACTATGAGCGCCAAGTTTCTCCCAGGAGCACCCGTCGCCGAGGCGGTTCTCGAAGACGTCGCGAACCGCACCGAACGACTGATCGAATCGGGGATCACCCCGGGACTGGGGACCATTCTGGTCGGCAGCGACGAGGCCAGCGCCGGCTACGTTCGCAAGAAGCACGAGACGTGCGCGCAGGTGGGTATCTCCAGCCACAACATCCAGATAGATGCCGGCCAATCGCAGGCCGATCTCCTCGCGGCCGTGGAACGGTTCAACCACGATCCCGCCGTCGACGCGTTCATCATCCAGCATCCGGTTCCGGACGGGTTCGACTTCAATGCCGCCCTCGAGGCGATGGACCCCGAGAAGGACGCGGATGGTCTGCACCCCACAAACCTGGGCAAGCTCGTGCTGCAGCAAAGCGGCCCGGTTCCCTGTACGCCCGCTGGAATTCAGGCGATGTTCGTGCACTACGGCATCGAGGTAGCGGGGAAGAACGTCGTGATCGTCGGCCGTGGTCCGACCCTTGGCCGCCCGCTGTCGTTGTTGCTCACGCTCAAGGCGCCCGGCGCAAACGCAGCGGTCACCGTCGTGCACACCGGCGTGTCGAACATCGCCGACTACACCCGTGCTGCTGACATCGTCGTGGCGGCGGTCGGGTCGCCGAGTTCTGTCACGGCCGACATGATCAAGCCCGGCGCGGTCGTCATCAGCGGGGGCCTCTCCTGGGAGGGGCGTCGTCTCCTTCCCGACGTCGACGAGGACGTCAACGAGGTGGCGGGTTGGGTGACCCCGAGACTGGGCGGCGTGGGTCCGACCACCGTTGCCATGCTGCTGCAGAACACGGTGGCTGCGGCCGAGGCTCGCTACGCCTGACCATGGCATGAGCGAGGCGGTCCTCAACGGCGACCGCGCCGCGTTCGTCATGGCTGTCCAACGTCGGTACCCTCCACGGTGTGGCACATACCGGGCGTGATATTGGATCGTTGTCGTTCGAGTTCTTTCCGCCGGCGACCGCGGCTGGGGACACCGCGTTCGAAAACGCACTCACCGACCTCACGGTCGCCAAACCATCCTTTGTGTCGATCACGTACGGCGCTGGGGGCAGCACCCGCGATCGCACCCGAGACCTCGTGCTCGACGTTTGCGCCAACCGGCCATTCCCGGCTGTTCCCCACCTCACCTGCGTCGGTCACGACCGAAGCGACATCGCCGAGCTGCTGACCTCCTACGAGGATGGCGGCGTCGAGACCGTGCTCGCACTTGCCGGCGACCCGCCGGCCGACGGTAGCCCGGCTGCCGGCGACTTCACGTACGCATTGGAACTCGTCGAGCTCATCCGCGACACCACCAACCTCGGCGTCGCAGTCGCCGCGCATCCCGAGGTGCACCCGCGCTCGACCGATCGGGCCTCCGATCGTCAGCACCTCGCCGCCAAGCTGGCGCTGGCCGACTACGGGCTGAGCCAATTCTTCTTCCACGTCGACGACTACCTGCGACTCATCGACGAACTCGACGCATTGGGCACGACGACGCCGGTCATCCCCGGCGTCATCCCGGTGCTCAATCCCTCTCGGATTCGTCATTTCGCCGAGATGAACGGCGCCAAGGTTCCCGTCGACCTCTGGACCCGTCTCGAAGAAGCCGACCAGATCGACCGCGAGAAGTTCGCCGTCGAGGCCTGTGTCGAGTTCTGCGCCGCGCTCTTGGATGAGGGCGTGCCGGGTCTGCACTTCTACACCTTGAACCAGTCGCCGGCGACCTTGGCCATACTGACCGACCTGGGCATCGTCGCCAACTGATCGCGACCGTCAATTTCCTGCGGCTCCAGTGAATCGCGGGCCGTGCTGGGCTAGAGTCGCCCCATATGGCAACCAAGATCACGCAACAAGCCGACGGCACACTGAACGTCCCCGACCAGCCGATTGTCCCGTTCATCGAAGGTGATGGCATCGGCGTGGATATCTGGCCGGCCGCAAGGAGCGTCCTCGACGCTGCTGCCGCGAAATACGGTAAATCGGTCGAGTGGGTCGAGGTACTCGCAGGCGAAAAGGCCTTCAACGAAACCGGCGATTGGCTGCCGCAGGCGACCATCGAGTCGTTCAACGAACACCTGATCGGCATCAAGGGTCCGCTCACGACGCCCATCGGCGGCGGCTTCCGTAGCCTCAACGTTGCGATTCGCCAGATCATGGACCTGTACGTCTGCTTGCGTCCGGTTCGTTGGTTTCAAGGCGTTCCCTCGCCGGTGAAGCACCCCGAGCTCGTCGACATGGTGATCTTTCGCGAGAACACCGAAGACATCTATGCCGGCCTCGAGGTCGAAGCGTTCACGCCCGAAGCCGCCAAGATGATCGAGATGCTGCACGACGCCTTCGGCTGGGAGATTGCCGAAGACTCCGGCATCGGCATCAAGCCCATCTCCAAGCACGGTTCGCAGCGCCTGCAGCGTGCGGCCTTGCAGTACGCCGTGGATCGGGACATCAAGAAGGTGCACTGGGTCCACAAGGGCAACATCATGAAGTTCACCGAGGGCGCCTTCCGCAATTGGGGCTACGACCTGGTCAAGGAAGAATTCTCCGACGTGGCCGTGAGCTGGGACGACTGTGGTGGCGACGCCGGCGACAAGATTTTGGTGCAGGACGCCATCGCCGACATCGCCCTGCAGCAGGTCCTCACCCGGCCGGCCGAGTTCGATGTCATCGCCACCATGAACCTCAACGGCGACTACTTGTCCGATGCCTTGGCTGCACAGGTCGGCGGTATCGGTATCGCCCCTGGCGCCAACATCAACTACACCACCGGCCACGGGGTGTTCGAAGCCACGCACGGCACCGCTCCCAAGTACGCCGGCCAGGACAAGGTCAACCCGTCGTCGATCTTGCTGTCGGGCGTGCTCATGTACGAACACCTCGGTTGGAAAGAAGCGGCCGACGACATCGTTCGTGCCGTCGAAGCCACCATCGGCGACAAGGTCGTCACCTACGACTTCGCCCGCCTCATGGACGGTGCCACCGAGGTCAAGTGCTCCGAATTCGCCAGCGCAATCGTCGACCGTCTGTAGATCCTGATGGAAGCGAATCCCGGTGTCGTCGGCACCGGGGTAATTCGCACGTACAGCGACGCGCTCGCTGATCTCCCCGATGCCAACGCGCTCGGTACCCCCGTGCCAACCTGTGGCGACTGGACCTTGGCCGATCTGGTTTGGCATCTCGGCGAGGTACAGGACTTCTGGAGCTTCGTCATCGCCGAGCGCCCAACTTCACCTGCCCTGTACGTCCAGCCAGATCGCCCCGCCGATCCTTTGCTGGCGCAGCTCCTGCGCCGTGCCTGCGACGACTTGGTAGTGTCGCTCGGGACCACCGCGTGGGATCAACCCGCTTGGAGTTGGTCTGACAATCAGTCCGTCGGGTTCACCTTTCGACGCCAGAGCCATGAGGCACTGATTCACTACGTAGACGGAGCCCTCGCCGTGGGCGCTCCGCTCATCGCCATCGATCCGGGACTCGCCGCTGACGGCGTGGACGAGATGATCAATGTGATGTTTGAGCCCGTGGCTGACGCAGCCAGCTTCGAATCCGAGGTGGTCGTCGCGCTGCGCTCGAGCGACACCGACGACAGCTGGCGGATTGTTCTCGGTACCAGAACCGGGGCAACGGACGAGCCTGCGCCTTCTGTGGCGCGTTCGGCTGGTGAAGAGGTCGATGTTGCGATCACCGGACCGGCCGTTGCTCTCGATCTCTGGCTCTGGGGTCGGGGCAGCGCGTCCGGGCTCGATGTGACCGGGTCCAGTCACCCCGATCAGTTGTTGGCACAGCTCCGCACCGCTATTGCTGCGACAACGCAGTAGGCCGCAACCGCAGAAGCTCGACACAATTCACTAGGGAGCCAGCGGGCCCAGCGATAGCGTTGCCCCTCGTGATGGGGTTGACGAGCGTCGAAGGCGCCGAACACGATGCTGA
>CBESNZ010000093.1:0-10297 GCA_965531045.1 uncultured Acidimicrobiales bacterium | reverse complement strand
ACGATATTCGTCGCTTTCGGTTCACAAATCTTGAAATGGAGGGTGCGGCGGGCGCCGTGGACGAAGGTCGCCCGGCCGCGGATGTGGCATATTTGCTCGATGACCGCCGTCGAACCTCTCACCGCCGTGCCTCGATTCGTGCGAGCGGACGGGCCGGACAAGGTCACGGGGTCGGGCCGCTACACCGCCGACCTCACCCTCACGGGCATGTTGGCGGCGAAGTTCAAGTTCGCCGGAGTCGCCCACGCCACCATCACCAAGCTCGACGTATCGGCAGCAAGGGCCATGCCCGGCGTACTCGCGGTGCTCACCCAGGACGACGTCCCCGACCTGCGCTACGGCGAGGCGGTCAACGACCGCACCCTGTTCGCCCGCGACGTGGTGCGGTACGAAGGTGAAGTGTTGGCGGCGGTCGCTGCGGTCACCCCTGAGATAGCGCAGGCCGCCGTCGATGCCATCGTGTTCGAGTTCGACGCCCGCCCCGTCGTCAACGACGTCGAAGCAGCGCTCGAACCCGGAGCAGCTCTCGTCCACGAGGCATGGAACACCTACGAGTCGCCATGGGAGACGGTGCGCGACCGCAACGACGCGTCGTTTTCGTCGATCAGCAAGGGCGACGTCGATGCCGGCATGGCCGCCGCTGACGTCATCGTCTCGGGAAGGTTCGTGGCGGACGGCTGCCACGCGGTGCCGATCGAACCCCGCGCCGTCGTGGCCCAGTGGGAGGGCAACAAGGTCACCATTTGGACCACGACCCAGGTGCCGTTCGCGGCGCGCGACGGCGTGTGCGAAACGCTCGGTCTGCCGAGCAACCGAGTACGTATCATCGTGCCGCACCTCGGCGGAGGTTTCGGCGGCAAGTGTGGCTTTCACTACGAAGCGCACATCGCGGCGCTGGCCCAAGCCGCAAAGCGGCCCGTGAAGGTCGTGTTCACCCGGGAGGAGGAGTTCCTCGCCCCGGATCGTCGCCGTGAGGGCATCGTGTTCGAGGTGGAGACCGGCGTGAAACACGATGGCACCATCACCGCCCGACGCGGCAAGCTCATCGTGGACAATGGCGCCTACACCGCCGACGCCGGCTTCTTTCCGCAGCTCGCTGCCATGCACTTGGCGGGGCCCTACAAGGTGCCGGCGGTGCACATCGACGCGCATCTGGCGTACACCAACCACCAACCGTCGGGATCGGTTCGGGCCCCAACCGCACCGTCGGCGTGTTGGGCCCTCGAAACCCACACCGACGAGATCGCAGCAGCGCTCGGCATGGATCCGATCGACTTCCGTCGGCACAACGCGGTGCGGTCAGGCGACGAGGGCGTGATGGGTCAGACGTACGGCGAGATCGGCCTCGTCGATTGCCTCGAGGCCGCGGTCTCGAATGCGGGTTACGACCAGGATCTGCCTGCCGATGAGGCGATCGGCGTGGCCATCGCGTGGTGGCCGAGCTTTCCCTCCACCTCGGGCGCGTATGTGAAGATCGATGCCGACGGTGCGGGTCAGATCATCACCGGCGCCCAGGAGTGCGGCACCGGTTCGGTCATGACACTTCGACAGCTGGCTGCCGAGCAACTGGGTATGGACCCGGAGGACTTCGAGCTCATCTACCAGGATACGAGCGCCGCCCCCTACGACATGGGAGCCACCGGCTCGCAGACGCTGTTGAACAACGGCCGCGCGGTCCAGCGGGCGTCACAGGAAATCGCCGAGCAGCTGAAGAACCTGGCGGCCGATCAGCTCGAGGCGTCTGCGGCCGACATCGTCCTCGCCGACGGCGCCGCTCACGTCGCCGGATCGCCGGACAAGGCAGTCAGCATCGTCGAGCTTGCCGGGATCGCGCAGGGGACCGAGTTGTTGTTGGGTTCGGGGTCGAGCACACCCCTCGATGCGCCAACGCTCAAGAACTCCACCTGCGTCGGCGACCAGGGTGTGGCGGCGTGGGTGGCACCCCAGTTCTCGTGCCACGCGGTTCGGGTTCGCCTCGACCGCGACACCGGTGTCGTCCGAGTGCTCGACGTATCGACGGCCCACGACTCGGGCACGATCATCAATCCGATGGGCGCCCAGGGCCAGGTCGAGGGCGGCGTTCTGATGGGGATCGGCCAAGCGCTGACCGAGGGCACACAGTACGGCGACGACGGCCGGCAGAAGAACCCTGCGCTACTCGAGTACAAGCTGCAGACCGCAGCCGACGCTCCCGCGATCACCACGCACTTCGTCGAGATCAACACACCCAACGCAGGCCCCAACGGCGCAAAGGGTCTGGCCGAAGCGCCCAATGTGCCGACCGCGGCTGCTATCGGTAACGCCATCAGCAAGCTGATCGGTGGACCCGTGCGACAGCTGCCCATGACCGCCGAGCGGGTGTGGGACACGGCGGCGGGCCTTCGAGCCGAAGGGGGCAACGCATGAGCTTCGCAATCGCCACCTCGATCGCCGAGGTGCTCAACGCCATGGCCGGCGGAGCTCGCCCGATCGCCGGTGGCACCGACCTCGTCGTCGGCGCCCGCCAGGGAAAGACACCGCTGCCCGAATCGCTCATCGCCATTGACCGCGTCGACGCGTTGCGCCACATCGAAGCGACCCCGGAGGGCCTCCGTATCGGCTCAGGAGTGACGCACGCCAGGCTGATGACCGACCCGACCATTACCGGACGGTTCACCGCAATCGCCGACGCTGCGGCTTTGGTCGGTTCGCCGGCTACCCGCAACGTCGGGACGATCGGCGGAAACGTCATGAACGGCTCGCCGGCCATGGACACCGGTGCGCCCCTGATGGCGCTCGGAGCGACCGTCGAACTGGCCTCGACCACAGGAACCCGAACCCTCGGTCTCGGTGAGCTGTGGACCGGCCCGGGTCGGACATCGGCAACCGCCGAGGAGCTCTGTGTCGCCGTGGTGCTTCCCGCTTCTCCCGATCGTTCCGGGAGCGCCTATGTCCGCCTGGAGTACCGCCGCTCGATGGAGATCGCGGTGGTGGGCGCAGCGGCAGCCGTGACCCTTGACGCCGACGGCACGCTCGCGGCGGTGACGGTGGCGCTCACGGCGGTGGCCCCGGTGATCCTGCCGCTGACCGGCATCGACGCGTACATCGGACGACCGGTCGACGAAGCGACCCTCGCCGCGATCGCCATCGCTGCGGCGGACCAGGCTGCGCCCATCAGCGACCTGCGCGCCAGCGATCGATATCGACGACATTGCGTCGGCGTCATGGCCCGTCGGGCGGTCGATGCCGCGGCCCGCCGTGCCCAAGGCGAAGACATCTCCGTGCCTGTCAACCGTGCCGTCGGAATCGGTGCCGCAGAGTCAAACGAGGGAACCGCCCAGTGAACGAAGACAGACTGAACGACGACACACTGAACGCCTACAACCTCGACGTGAATGGCACGCCCTATCCCGTGCACGCCGGGACCGGTGCCAACCTGTCGAGCGTCCTGCGTAACATCATTGGCCTGACCGGTACCAAGGAAGGCTGCGACGACTGCGAGTGCGGTGCCTGCATGGTGTTGCTCGACGGCCAACCGATCAACTCGTGTTCGTACCTCGCGGTGCAAGCGCAAGGCCGCAGCATCACGACCATCGAAGGGGTGATGGATGGTGACGAGCTGCACCCGTTGCAGGTCAACATCCTCGATGAAGGTGGCGTGCAGTGTGGATTCTGTACGCCGGGCATGATCCTGTCCGCCCAGGCTCTGCTCGATCGCACGCCCGATCCGACCGACGAGGACATCCGCATCGGCCTGTCCGGCAATCTGTGCCGTTGCACCGGCTACGCCAAAATCGTCTCTGCGGTGAAGCGCACCGCAGCGGACGGGACGGCTGTGCGCCTGTAGCGAAACGGGCGGATGAATCTCAAATCATTTTGCTTGACGTCTTATCGATAAACAGTCATATTGTTCTTCAATAACATCGAAGAACAATAAGGAGGCGACCATGCGGTCACCGACGTCAACGAAGCAATCAAAGCAAAGCGCAACGACCGGCATCGACATGTTGCGATACGCCGTCACCGTGGCGATGGCGGCCGCAGCGATCTACCTGGTCGGGAGCCTCTTCGTCGCGATCACTTCCGACTCGCTTGCGTCCCCCCTTCAGCTACAACTCAACGCCGACGAAATCACCAGCCGGTTCCCGAGTGGTGCAACCATCACGGAGGCGCAGGCAAGCGTCGATGTCGAAGCGGGACTTGGACTGCGGCTCGCGTGGTGGGCGGTCACCGATGCCTTGGCCCTCGTTGGGCTTGCCTTCCTCGAGCTGCTTCGACGCATCCTGGCGAAGCATTCCGAGCCGTTCACCGCCGCCAATGCCTCCCGACTCGGCTGGATGATCAAACTCGCCATCGTGTTCGCCTGCGTCGACGCAACCAGGCCGATCGTTTCGCTCCGCATTCAAGACAAAGCCGGCTTCGATGGTTTCGAGGCGACCTGGGATCTCCGCTCGCTGGCCGTGGCGTTGATCCTCACGGCGCTGCTCGAGGTTTGGCGCCGTGGGGTAGCGCTCCGTGCCGAAGCAGAGCTGACGATCTGATGCCGGCAGACGCCGAATCGTCGGCCATCACCGTCCATCTCGACGAGGTGCTGGCCGACCGGGGAATGACGATGACCGAACTGGCCGAACGCGTGGGACTGACCTTGGCGAACATGTCGATCCTGAAGACCGGCAAAGCTCGTGCCATCCGGTTCAGCACGCTGTCGGCGATCTGCGAGGAGCTGGAGTGCCAGCCCGGAGATCTACTCCGGTACGGAGCCGGCAGCTGACGCCGTTGTACTAGCTGATCTCGAGGTCGGCCTGGTCGCAGTAGGCGCGCATCGAGGTGATCTTGCCCGCTTCGTCGAAGGTCATCGTGTCGATGATGGCGAGACGCCCGGTCTGCTCGCCGAGATCGATTTCGACCTCCATCGGGAAGGCGGCTTCCAGGCCCGCAACCCGAATCGGGCCCGTGAGACGAAGCGTGGCCTCGACGATGCCAAAGGCCGAGCCGTACTGGGTTTCGATCGCCGCGAGTCCCTCGTGCACGCCGGTGCCGATGGGGTCTTCGATGAATGCCCCCTCGGCGAACATGGCGGTCATTGCCGCAGCATCGCTGGTGTTCCAGGTAGCGACGTAGCGCTCGACGGTGGCCCGGATATCTGCGGAGTCAGTCATGAGCGCAACGTAGTCGACACGCCTCTCCGAGAATGAAACTCATTCGCCTCGGATCAGGGGCTTCGAAAGCTTCTTCGGGGCGATGGCGCAGTAGCTGTCCATCACCAGCTCTTCGACCTCGGCCCAGTCGGTATCGTCGTCGATCACGATGCCGATCCAACCTCGGCTGCCCACGTACTTCGGTTTGAAAAACGGATGCCCGCCGGCCAGCAGCGATTCTTGCTCGCCCGGCGCCGCTTTCATGGTCATCGTCGTCACCGGTCCGAGTTCGTCAGGGGAGAAGTCGGTGGCCCCATCGCCGACCCCGATCCCTGCGAAGATCTTGTCGCGCACCCGAAACGTCGGGTGATCCCAGGTCTCCTTCTCCGTTGCCTCGGGTAGGTCGAGACAGATCTGGCGGGCGGTGGCGAGCACGGCGGGGTCGATGTCGGCGGTGGACATATGCCGACCCTAGGACGACCGAGCCTTCTCAGCTCGCTCCCGCAACGCGATGGACAAACCCAGCGACCTCGGCCAGCGCGGCATCCGCCTCGGGGATCGCGCCGACCAGACCCTGGAATCCGTGGGGCATGCCCGGGTAGATCGACAACGCAGCCGATCCGCCACTCGTGTTCACGAACTCGGCCACCCGCTCGGCGTCGCTGCGACAGCGATCCGCCCCGCCGGCCTGCAAGAGCATCGGGGGTAGACCGTGGAGATCGGCGTGGAGCGGCGATGCCAGTGGGTGTGCCGGGTCGCCGTCGGGACCCACGTAATCGCGCTCGCGCCTTCGCAGCCATTCGACGTTGAGCAATGGGTCTCGGCAAGTCGGTGCGATGGCGGACTCGCCGGTGGCTTCGAGGTCGAACCAGCCCGAAAGGCTGACCAACCCGGCGGGCAGTGCGGCACCTTCGTCACGCAGGCGGACGAGCGCAGCGAGCGCCATTCCTCCGCCACAGGAGTCGCCGAGGAACACCGTGGTGGCAGGGTCGACCCCGGCGTCCAGCACGAATCGGTACGCCGCGACGATGTCGTCGAGTGGGCCGGGGTGCACGGTCTCCGGCGCCAACCGGTACTCCGCGACATAGACGTTCGCGGCGCAGTGGCGGACCAAATTGGCGCCGTAGAACGTGTAGGTGGCGGCCGGCGACGTGACGAAGCCGCCACCGTGCACGAAGAAGATCGTCGGCGTGGAGTCGGACCAGCGGCCGCCGTCGCCGACCCAAATGCCACACTCGGTGGTCTCCAGCGTGACGTCGTTCCCCGGGTCATGGCCATGCACCGCGTCGAACGTGGCTCGCACCTGTTCGAGCGTGTCGTCGGGACCGGACAACACGTCGGGCAGTATCGCAGCCAACTCGGTGTACTCGGCGCTGGTCTCGGTCATGCGAGGGCCGGCAGCACCGAGGTGGTGAAGAGATCGGCGGTCTGTTCGGCGAGCGGCAAGGGGGTCCCGCCGCACAAGGGATGCAGCAGAATCGAGTTGTCGAGTTGCGCCTGCGCGATGGCTTGCGCCGGCGTGAGCACCTGGTACGTCCCTTCGGCCCGTAGCTCGTCTGTTGTGGTTGCAGTGCTGTGAACGGCGCTGAACTCGCCCGGGCTGATCCAGCTGGCGTACACCCTCGCCTCGAGGAGAAAGTGCTCGCCAACCAGGTTCCACCAGCGATCGGGATCGTCGGCGACCTGCACGATGCGAACCCTCGCCGGGGGTGCGAGGTACAGCGGGGCAACATCGTGTTCCGTGCATGCAGAGTGGTACGCCTCGCGGAGCTCGGCCACGTCGGCCGACGGTCGGAACGGCAGGCCATGGCGGGCAGCCCGGACCGCGTCGGCCACAGTGGCGCCACCGACCAGCAGCATCGGATGAGGCTGGCTTATCGGCCGTGGCGTCACCACGATCTCGTGACCGTTGAGGACAAATGGAGCGCCGGACCACGCGGAGCGAAGGAGATCGAGCTTTTGGTCGAAGGCCTCGTCGCGTTGTGAGAAGTCCGCGCCGTGGGCGATGAACTCCAACTCTCGGTACCCGGCGTTTACCGTGAGCACCACACGGCCCGGTGCCAGCAGGTCGAGGGTGGCGACGTCTTCGGCCAATCGCAGTGGATCGTGCAACGGCAAGGCGATGCCCCACAGGCCGATGGTGACCCGATTGGTCCGGGCGAGGATTCCGGCGGCCATCGTGGTGGGGGAGGCCAGCCAGCCGAGTACGTCACCCTCGAACGTGACCCCGTGGTGTTCCTCGAGACTGATGGCACTGAGCCCCGCCGCGTCGGCTGCGGCTGCGATCTCGAGCACCGCCTGGTGTCGGCGCGCGTTCTCGGTCGGATCTTGGCCGGGGAGTGCGAGGTTGAATCGGATCGTGGAGGTGATCACGGCGTTCCTGGTTGTTCGGTTGCGGGCAACGGAGCACGTATGCCTGCCAAGACGAATGTAACGACCCGCTCGATGTCGTCGTCGGTCGGTGGTGAGTCGCTGCGGAGGTTTCGTTCGAGCTCGCCGAATACCAGTGCGTAGACGGTTCGCGCCCACGGGGAGCGGTCGCCCAGCAAGGCATCGAGCTGCGCGATCAGTTGCTGTTCAGAGGCCTCCTGCTGCTCGGGGAATTGTTCGTGCAGGCGTTCGACCTCGGTGACGAACGGTCGGGTGCGACGGGCGGCCTCGGGGTCGCCGGCTTGCGCGAGGACGCCACGTATCCATTCGGCGACCCTCTCGTCGGTGGTCGTGGCGCTCGCCGTACGGTGTGCGAGATAGTCGACGAGCTGGCGGCGGCCTTCGTCGAGCATCACCAACAACAGCTCGTCCTTGCTGCGGAAGTGCCGGTAGAACGCCGGGTTCGACAGGCCGGCTTCGGTGAGAATCCCGCGAATCGGCGGATCGAAACGCCCGGTCGACGCAATGACCCGATAGGCGGCATCGATGAGTTGACGAACCTCGGCGGTGTAGGCCTCCTGGCGGTCGGAAAGCGTGCGCTCGACAAGCTGGTCGGCCAAGGTCATGCGGGCGGCTCGGTGTCCGTGTCGGCGTCGGTGTCGCTCAGCCATGCCCGATTGCCGTACTGGTCGAGGCTGGTTATCTCGCCGACGGGGCGACGGGTGGTCGGGCCGTAGCGGCCCGCGGGCCAACCCAGTGGCACGATCGCCACCGGCGTGACCTTCCACGGAATACCCAACACCTTGCGAGCCGACCGGTTGATCGTGAGCGGCATGGTGATGAGATTCGCCCCCAGGCCAACGGCCCTGGCGGCCAACAACAGGTTCTGCACCGCCGGAAAGATCGAACCGTACGAGCTGGCCGCCACGACGGGGCTGGGGGCGTGTCTCGTGGCGGTCATGCAACACACGATCAGGACCGGGATGTCCTCGAAGTGGTCCACCTGATGGCTGGTCGCCTTGTGCACCCGCTGGAACCGGTCGTCCTTGCGGTTGAGCCACGCGACGGGTTTGTCGACCAGTCGCCACACCCGTCGATTGAGTTTGGCGAGCTTGGCCTTCACCTTGGGGTCGCGCACCACGATGAACTCCCACGCCTGGTGGTTCTGCGCCGTGGGGGCTTTGCTGGCCAATTCGATCAGTTGCAGCACCACCTCGTCGCTGACGGGTTCTGTGGTGAGCCGACGGATGGCGCGCTGGGTTCGCATCGCGTCGCCCAGCGGCATATCGAAGTTGATGTCGCGTTCGGCTGGTGAGTGGTCGGCGGTGGTCTGGTCGGTGGTCATGGTGTGCTTCTCATCGGTTCGGGCCTGCGTTCGGGTCGGTGGGATCTGTGTGTTCGTCGGCGAGTTGGCGAAGCCGATGGCGATCGACCTGCCCGGTTGCGGCAGTACGGGGGATGGCATCGAGGCGGAGCAGCAGCCGCGGCCGGATGTGCTTGGGTTGATCGGCGAGGTGAGTGTTGAGATCGTCGAGCGTGAGCGCGGTGGTTGCGACGACCGCGGCCCCGACGATTTCGCCCCACCGTTCGTCGGGGATGCCGAAGACGGCGACCTCGTCGATATCGGGATGTTCGAGCACCGCAGCCTCGACGGTGGCGGGGACGATCGATTCTCCGCCGGAACGGATAACCGTGCCGAGCCGGCCGACGATCGACAGGTAGCCCTCGGCGTCGAGCTCGGCCCGGTCGCCCGTGTGATACCAGCCATCGCGCAAGGCCGCGGCGGTGGCCTCCGGATCGGCGAGGTAGCCGTCGAACAACAACGGTCCGGCTACGAGGAGCTCGTCGTCGTCGCCGATCCGAACCGTGGTGAGCACGCTGGGCCGTCCGCAGCTGCCCGGCTTGCTCAGCAGGTCGTCGTGGTGCAACGAGGCTACGTTGCCGGCCTCGGTGCTGCCGTAGAACACCCGCACGTGGGCGCGGGGTGCCATACGGGTGATCGAGGCGAGCAGCTCGACCGACGTGGGTGACGTGCCGGTGTCGGCGAAACGAAGGTGGGGCAGGGTCGCAGCGTCGTGGGGTTGCGCGCCCAGGTAGTCGGCGAGTCGTGACCACAAGGCAGGGATTGCGTTGAACCGTTCGATGTGGTGCGTTCGGAGCGCGTCGGCGAGCGTCGCGGCGTCGGTGCCATCGACGAAGACCACCGGCGCCCTGGCGTGCCACTGCTGCAAGCTGATGGTCCAACCCGCCATGTGGAACAGCGGATAGGGGCACAGCGCCGGGCCGCGCGGTTCGAGTTGGGATCCGGGGTGCGAGCGCAACACGCTGGTTTGGTGCGAAAGCAGCGCGGCCTTGGGTGCCCCCGTGCTGCCGCTGGTGAAAAACGCAATGTGCGGGTGGGTGGAGTCGAAATAGGGCAGGGCAGGGGCGGGCTCGATCGGGTCGGTGGATTCCCACCGCTGCGGCACGCCGAGATCGGCGGCGATGGTGTGGCACTCGGGGGATGCGAGAACCACCGCCGGTGCGATGTCGGCCACCACACCCCTCAGCGTCGCGGCATCGAGTGCCGGGTTGAGTGGAGCGAACACCACGCCCGCGCGAGCGCAGCCGACGAAGTGGGCGAGCATCTCGAACGATGTGGCTCCGAACACGAGAGCGACGTCGCCAGATTGCAGACCGCCGGCCATCAGGCGGTGGGCGACGTTGGTGCCTGCGGAATCGAGCTGCGCGAAGGCGATCGGCTCGTCGCCGATGACCGCTGCGGTTGCATCGGGACCTCCGAGCGCGGCGTTGGCGACGACGGCGCCAAT
>CBESNZ010000092.1:0-10309 GCA_965531045.1 uncultured Acidimicrobiales bacterium | reverse complement strand
CGAAACAAAGGCGCGGCTGTCGGTGCCACCCTGGGCCAGGGCATCGAGCACCCCTGCGGGAAGCCAGTCGGCGGTCGAGGGCCAGAGCGAATGCAGGATGAGCTGTTCGCCGATGAGAAAGTAAGCAACACCGGCGGCGATGGAGACAGCTGCCGATCTCGACACGAGGGCGATGAGCCCGCCGAACAGACCCCAAACGGTCGTGGCCAGGGCGGCGTTGACGATGATTGCCAGACCCTCGGTGGCCCCTTCGACGGTTGCCCAGGCGTCGGTATCGATCCCCTGCGATCCCGAGATCGCGAACGCGACAATCGCCCCGACCACCGCGGCTAACGCGACGACAACCACGAGTACCGCACTGAGCCCGGCGATCTTTCCGGCGAGGAGCCGGCGGCGTCGGGAGTCGACGACCAAGAGGGCCCTGATGGTGCCGGTCGAGTACTCGGCGGCGACGTTCGATGCGAACAGGGCCAGGGCGACGATGCCCAGGAATCCACTGGCCGTTTCGAAGCCGGCGAGGTAGCCGCCCGGTTCGGCGAGTTGGTCGAGCCCAACACCTTGGCTGTTCGCGGGACCATGGCCGCTGGGGTTGTCGGCGTTGAGGATCGAGACGATGGTCAGCATCACGGTGAACCCGGCTGCGGCACCGGCGTAGCCGAGAATGGTCGCGGGCCGTAGGAGTTTGACGAGTTCGGAACGAAACGACGCGATCATGACCGGTCCTTCTGGTTGCTGGTCAGTTCGAGGAACGTGGTCTCGAGGTTCGCCTCGACCGGGCGGAGTTCCCGCAGGACGATGCCCGCGCCGAGGGCGAGGCGGCTCAGGTCTGCCGACCAGTCGGGTTCGGCTTCGACCTCGACACGACCGCCGTCCACGATCACGTTCTTGCCTGCATGTTCGGCGAGCTGGCCGAGCCGGAAGCCGTCGGCCGGATCTGCGGCGACTGCGACAACGGTGCTGCGTTGTGCGGAGAGAAGTTGATCGAGCGGACCGGAAAAGAGGAGTCGGCCGTCTTGGATCATGACAAGTCGGTCACAGGCGGCCTGGATCTCCGACAGCAGATGACTGGACACCACGACCGAGGTCCCCTCTTCGGCCAGGCGCCGGAAGAGGGCGCGGATCTCGACGGTTCCGGCCGGGTCGAGACCGTTGGTGGGTTCGTCGAGCATCAGCACTTCGGGTCGTTGCAGGAGGGCGCCGGCGATCCCGAGACGCTGCTTCATGCCGAGCGAATAGTTCTCGTAGCGGTCATGGGACCGATCGGTCAGATCGACGATTTCGAGCACTTCGTCGATGCGACGTGTCGCCAGCCGGCCGAGGCGCGCCAGGGCAAGCAGGTTCTTGTAACCCGAAAGCTTCGGATACAGCGCGGGGGATTCGACGAGTGCGCCGACCTTCTGGATGTAGTGCGACGGGTCGTCGATGGGATGTCCGAGCATCCACGCCTTGCCGGCCGTGGGCCGAATCAGGCCGAGCAGCATCCGAAACGTCGTACTCTTCCCGGACCCGTTCGGGCCGACGAAACCGGTCACACCACCGGCCGGGATGTCGAAGCTCAACCCGTCGACAGCTCGCATTTGGCCGAAGTCCTTGGTGAGTCCTTCGACCCGAATCGCCGGTGCCGGTCCAGCAGACGCAAACGGTGCCCCAGCGCTCGAGTCCGTGGTGCTCGAGTCGGAAGTGCCTGCATTGGTCAACATGTTGGATTCACCGTGCTTCGACATGGTCGACCGACTCTCGAGGTGTTGCCACGGCGGTGGCCGACGGTGGCGCTTTTTGCGCGGCCTCGGGTTCGCCTTCGATGTCGAGTCGGGGAAGGATCCGGTCGAGCCAGTCGGGAAGCCACCAGTTCGGATCGCCGACCAATGCCATGGTCGATGGGACGAGGATCATCCGCACGATGGTGGCGTCGACCGCGACGGCGGTGGCGAGGCCGATGCCCATCATCTTGACGACGGGGTCGCTGCTACCGACGAAGCCGAGGAACACGCTGATCATGATGAGCGCAGCGGCGGTGATGACCTTCGCTGTCGCGCCGAGGCCCTCCACGACACTGTCGATGTTGGAGTGGCCCCGGTGGTACTCCTCACGGATACGGGAGAGGATGAACACCTCGTAGTCCATCGACAATCCGAACAAGATGGCGAACATCATCATCGGGACGAACGACGCAATCGGCACGGCCTCGTCGAGCCCGATCAGGCTGCGACCCCAGCCCCATTGGAACACCGCCACCACGACGCCATAGGCAGCGCCGATCGACAGCAGATTCAAGAGTGCCGCTTTGAGTGGGACCAGGATCGAGCGGAACACCATCATCAACAGCAGGAACGACAGGGCGACCACCGCACCGATGAACCACAGGAGCCGTCCGGCGATCTTGTCGGACTGGTCGATGAACCCTGCCGTTGGGCCACCCACCAGGGCCGTGACATCGGTGCCGGCGGTGACCTCGGGGATGGTGGTGTCACGCAGCCGGTGCACGAGATCGCTGGTGGCCTGGTCTTGTGGTTTCGTGGTGGGGATGGCGGTGATCAGTGCAGTGTCGCCTGCTGCATTGACCTCGGGAGGCGAGACGGCCTGCACACCGGGGTCGCCGTTGACCGCGGCGGCGATGGCCTCGAGCACGGCCGGGTCGGCCCCGTCTCCGACATCGATGGTCAACAGCAATGGCCCGTTGAACCCGTCGCCGAACCCGGCAGCCAACAGGTCATAGGCCCGACGGTGCGTTGTGGAGGTGGGGTCGGTTCCGGCGTCGGCCTGACCGAGACGCATATCGAGTACCGGAATCGACAGGGTCAGCAAGACCACGGTGGCCGCAATAGCCGAGCGCCACGGGTGGTACGCGACCCAGTGCGCCCATTTGACCCAACCGCTGTGGTTCTCGCTCACCTGCAGCGATGCGCCCGAAGCGGTGGCCTCCGCTGCTTCGACCGCGGCCCGCCGGTGCGATTTGGCCAACACCCTGGGGCCGGCGAAACCGAGCAGCGCCGGCAACAGGGTGATCGCCACGAGCACGGCGATGGCGACCACGAGCGAAGCCGAGTAACCCAAGGCGGCGACGAACGGGATGCCGGCCAACTGGAGTCCGAGTATCGCCACGACCACGGTGCCGCCGGCCACCACCACGGCCTGGCCGGCCGTTGCATTGGTCCGAGCGATCGACTCTTCGTTCCCCATCCCGGCTTCGAGGTGGTCACGGTGTCGGCTCAGGATGAACAGTGCGTAATCGATCCCGACCCCGAGTCCGATCATCGTGCCCAGCCGGGGGGCAACCGATGGAATGTCGATGACCGACCCCATCAAACCGACGAGGGAGAGCCCGACGGCGAGCCCGAGCACCGCAACACCCAACGGCAGGATTGCGGAGTACACGCTGCGGAATGTGACGAACAAGATGATCAGAGCCGCGATGATGCCGATCATTTCGGCTGGCCCCGTGGTGCGCTCTTTCAACACGGTGGGAAGTTCACCGCCGTACTCCACCTCGACGCCGGCGGCTTCAGCCGGGCCGGCGGTTTCTATCAATGCATCGACGGCCTCCCGCCCGAGATCCGCCGTGGACCCATCGAACTGAACCGACGCAAACGCTGTCGCACCGTCGGACGACATCGACCGAGGACTGGCCAGGGGTTCGGTCACCCCCACCACATGGTCCAGCGCTCGCACCTCGGCCACGGTCGCTGCGATCCCGGCGGCAGCGTCGGAGTCGGTGACCGAGCCATCGGCGGTGTGGAACACCACCATGGCCGTGGCCCCGGACCGCTCCGGGAACTTGTCCTTCAACAGATCGATCGCCTGCTGGGACTCGACGCCCGGCACTTCGAAGTTGTCGACCGTGCCGCCGCCTGCTGTTCGGTCGATTCCCACGATCAGCACGGCAATGAGGATCCAGCCGGCCACGAACCAGCGACGCTGGCGGGCGGCGGTGCGGCCGAGACGGTAGAGCCAGTTCGACATGATGGGGTCCTCTTTCCACAGCTTCCGGGCTCCGGGCCCGAAGTCATAATATTGCAGTCACTGCAATCTTGCACCGACTGTCGACTTGTGTCAAGATCTTCTCATGAACGAGGAACTCGGCTTACGAGAACGTAAGAAACTGGAACGTCGGCAATGCATCGAACACGCCGCCATCGGCCTGTTCGAGCAACAAGGTTTTGATGGAACGACCGTCGAACAGATCTCCGCCGTTGCCGACATCGCGCCGCGGACGTTCTTCTCGTACTTCCCGACCAAAGAGGACGTCGTACTCGCCGACTACTCGATGAGGCTCGAGCGCATCATCACCGAGCTCCGGGATCGGCCCGAAACCGAATCTCCGTGGGATGCGCTGCACGCCTCGTTCCTCGAGGTCGCAGCCGACTACGAGTCGGCTCGAAGCGACCTCGTCCGCCGCTTCACGATCATGGCCGCCAACCCGACCGTGTATGCCCGGAGCCTGCAACTGCAAGCCGGATGGGAAGATGCGCTCGCCGAGGTCCTGCGCCAACGCGCCGACCAACAAGACGAAGACCTCGAATCGCGGCTGCTCGCGTCCAGCGCCTTGGGGTGCATGAGGTCCTCGCTGCGACACTGGATGCTCACGGGTCACCGCACCGCCTTACCCGCGTTGATTCACACGTGTTTCGGACAGCTCGCCCACGGTCTTACGTAATCCGAACCCCGCCGAGTCGATCACTCTGCACGGGTTACTCCGAGGCCACGAAGCGTCATGTCGAGCATGCAACCGAGTTCGGCCTCCGAGACACTGCTGTTGTCGACGATGCGCTGCGAGATCAGCGGACCCTGAATGACGTGCATCGCCATCTCCACATCGATGTCGGCATCGATCTCGCCACGGGCGATCGCCCGCTGAAGCGCGACGACGGTCGGACCCCTCGGCTGCACACGGACTTGTCGAAAAAGATCGCGGTTCTCCGGGCTGTCGATTGCCTTGCCGACCATCCACGCAAAGAGTGCCCGGGTCTGCATCGAGGCAGCAACGTTCAGGTACCGCCGGTGAATCTGTTCGAGGTCACCCCGTAGGGTCCCGGTGTCGGGCGGCGCTTGGGCGGTCACGCTGTCGTCAACCGCAACGAATACCAGTGCCGTCGTACTGCCGAAATGCCGGTACAGCGTCGTCTTGGCCACCCCGGACCGACGGACGACCTCATCGCCCGTCACGGCTTCGGGACCGTCGGTTGCGATGATCTCCAACGCCGCGTCGAGGAGACGCCGACGAGCCTCTTCGCTGCGTGGTCGAGCCATATCGCTCACTAGCGTAGCGCCTTCCGTGACGCCACACCGGCTGCGATCTGCCGTTGCATCCAGTATTACGCTATGGTTCGTATCGTAATTAGGGAATCACGAGGAGCACGACCGGAACATGCACAGCGAACAACCCATTTCCCAGTTCGGCGGTCCGATCGACCCCCGCCTCAAGATCTCCGCCCTGTGGATTTCCATGGTGGTCGTCTTCGCGTACGTCGACATCTTTTCCCTCTACAAACCCGGAATCCTCGCCGACCTGCAGGCGGGCACGATCTATCGGTTCGACATCACCCAGACATTTCTGTTCCTGACGACGCTGTTCATCGTCCTACCGTCGCTGATGATCTCCTTCACCTTGATCATGCCCCCGAAGCTCAACCGGGCCACGAACACCGTCATCGCCGGCGTGTACGCGCTGATCGTCGTCGGCAACGCCATCGGTGAATGGACGTACTACATCTTCGGCAGCGCCGTGGAGGCGGCTCTGCTGGTCGGCGTGATCTACTACGCACGGCGTCTGGGTTCGCACCAGAGCGCTTCGCCGACGCCAAACGTCGCCTGAGGCCGCCGCTACCGTTTGCCGACGGCATGTCCCTGACGCACGCCGTCGAGGATCTCCTGGTCGACGTCGTCGGAACCGTGGAGAACGCTGATGTCGCCCGTGCTTTCCAGAACGACCGCCCGCACATCCTCGAGGCGCAGGACGTTGGCTTCCCGAAGCTTCGCAAAGATGTCACCCGCCGTCACTCGAGCGTGACGGAGGTTGTCGTCGAGCATGTCACGTCCATCCATGAGCAGGAGCGGGGTGTTGTCGATCGCGTCCTCGATGGTGTCGCGTCGGGCTCGGAGCCACGACACCGCTGCCTGCGCGCCGAGGAGACTGGCGATCGCCGTCGCGCCGCCAACGACGTCGGCCGATGACGCCGCAACGCTTCCGAGAATTGAACCGATCGAGACGGTGACAGCGAAGTCGAAGCTCGACATCTTGGAGAATGAGCGCAGCCCGACCACTCGCACCGACACGACCACGACCAGCAACATCACAACGGCCGACACCGGCACCTGCCAGAGATCTCCCCACGTTTTAACGAACCAGTCGCTTGACCCCAGCAGCATCACGTTGCGCTCCAATCCGCCACCCCGCACCTCGTAGGTAGGCGCCGCCGAACCCGGCGGCAGCTCCGGTCTACCCAGCCCCCAGCCGACAAAACCTCGGCGCGGATACACCCGGCTGCCCGACTATCTCGTGCGAAGTCAATGTCGACTTGTCGACCACGAGCGTTGGCCGCATACTTCCGCCGTGACGACAATCCAGGTTGCCACCCAGCTCGATGCCTCCGCCGATGTGGTGTGGAAGGCGGTCAAGACTCCCCAGGCCTTCGTTCATGTGGCGCGCGGGATGCTCCGATATCCGGCCGCCCAAAAGCTCGACCGCTCGTGGCAGGTCGGCGACGGGATCAGCGGATGGACGTTCCTCTTCGGGCTGATTCCCTTCTCGTACCACCACCTGAATGTGACGTCGATCGACGAGATCGCTCGCGTGCTCTCCACCGAGGAGCACGGCGGCGCAATCCGAACATGGCGCCACGACTTGACCGTTACCCCGCTCGACCACACGTTATGCACCTACGAGGACGTCGTGGAGATCGACGCCGGCTTCCTGACTCCTGTCGTGGCTGCCTACGCGGCGATCTTCTACCGTTATCGCCAACGTCGCTGGCGCCGATTCGCTCGCCTCCTCAGCGCAGTCACCGACTAAGCGCAGTACGCGTCGGGGACCAACCCGACCCACTCCCAGAAGTGGAACCGAAAGTGGTCAACCGTGGTTGACGGTTTCGGGTTTGTCAACTATGGTTGACACCATGGAAGTTCGCATCGGAGACCTCCCTCTACCGACCGACACCGAGGCCGCGCTGGCCGCAGTCGTCGCCCTCCGTCGCAGCGCCGACCGGCTCGAGCTCGCTTCGGTGCAATGCGCAATCGACCAGGGATGGACCTGGGTCGAGATCGCAGCAGCGCTCGGCGTGACAAAACAGGCGGTGCACAAGCGTTACGCCCGCCGAATCAAACAATCACCAACGAAACCCTCACCGACGAAACGAAGGAAGCCTTGATCTTCAAACGAAAGGGGCGCAGCCGCCTCGAAGACATCCGGATCATGAACGAGCTGTTCCCGGCGGCAGACGCCATCGCCGCCGCCGACGGCGAGCCCGATGCCGGTGCAGAGCACTTGCTGATCGCTGCACTCGATCTCGACACCCGGGTCGGCGCGACGAGCGTTCGAACGAGCCGGCGCCGACCCTGAACACTTCCGGGACGCGGTGCGAGACCAGCACCGTGCTGCGCTGCAGGCCGTTGGCGTTCACCCGATCGACGATGACGTTCTGGATCAACAGATACCTTCACCCGGTCCAACGACCGGCCTGCATCGCGGCACCGCGTCCGGGCACGAACTCTTTCGGCGTGTGGTCGAGCTCGTCCGTCGGGACCGATCGCAGCTCTACGGGGCCTACTTCGTGCTCGTCGCAGCCGAAACCGAGCTCGGCACCACCGCCCGGGCGCTCCGCCACATGGGCGTAGACCCAACGGCACTGGCCGAAGCCGCGAGAGCAGAGATCAGCCTCCTCAACAACGGCGAGCACTAGCCCCACCTGTCGCATCCGGCCCGCACAAGGCTGACCGCTTTGCGTTCGGGTTTCGCCGCCGGTGGGGTCGGGTACGTCACGGAGCCCGAGGTTGGGGAGAACCTCCCAACCACCAAGGAGCACCTCGTGACCAAACACGTCGCCATCTTCGGCGCCGGCATTGCCGGACTCACCGCAGCGCACGAGCTGGTTCAAAGGGGCTATCGGGTCTCGGTGTATGAACTGAACGATTCGGCCGGCGGTTTCTTTCGCAGCGCGCGGCGGGAAGAGGACAATCTGCCCTCGGAGTACTCCTGGCACGGTTTCGGCCCCTGGTACCACAACACGTTCGACCTGCTGCAGCAGATTCCCTTCGACGCCAACAGCACCCTGTATGAGCGCGTGCTGTCGCGTCCGATGGAGTACGCCGTCGTGCCGAACGCCATCGACGACGACTTCGCCACGGACGACCTGTTCGACAAACAGCGGGCGTTCAGAATCTCGAAATCCGACAAAGCAGCATTGGCCTGGGGCATTCTCAAGGTCTGGACCGCCAACACTCGAACGAAGGAACGCTACGCGCTGGCCAATGCCGCAGCGTATTGGCAGCCCCGAATGAGCAAGACCGGCCACGCCACCTGGAAGGCCATCTTCGGACCCTGGATCGGGTCCGACTGGCCGTATGCATCTCTCCATCACGTCGGTGTGTTCTTCGCCCGCAACATCCGATCCGGCCCGGCCCACGAACACGAGGCCGATGAACACGGACCGGCGTGGAAGCACGAGTCCATGGGCGGCTGGTCGCTCCTGCGGGGGCCCAGCAACGAATGGTGGTTCGACCGGTGGGTGGCACACCTCGAACAGGCCGGCGTCGAGTTCCATTGGGAATCCCCCCTCGATGAGTTGCACTTCGATGGCGAGGCCATCACCGGCGCAACCGTTTCGCAGGGGACGGAGGTTCAGGCCGACATCTACGTGCTGTCCACCACGCCGTTCTCGGCGGCGGACGTACTCGCCAGAACACCGGCGTTGGAAGAAGAGAAAGAACTCGGAAAGATGCGGGCGCTCATACAGAACGGGCCGCACACGCAAGTTTCCTTCAGGATCGCGTTCGATGAGCCAATGGCCTGGCCACGCGAACGAACGGCCATCGCGCTGGCCGACTCCGAGTTCAACATCACCCTGTTCGCCAACGAACAATCCTGGCCCTCCAGAATCGACCTCGGCGAGGGCGTGAAATCACTTTGGACATGCACGGCGTGTGTTGCGTCAGTCCCCGGGCGCGTGCACGGAAAGCCATTGCGCAACTGCACGAAGGAAGAATTCGTCGACGAGGTCCTCGCACAGATCTTCGCCTCCGAAGGCTTGGACTTCATGATCCGGAAGGCAAACGACGGTCGCAAGTTACGCGACTTTCGCATCCTGAAAACAGAAGTCTGGCCTGAATGGACGTTCTCACCGGACGGAATCACGCCTGTCCAGCCCAAGTGGGTGACCACCACCGACACCCAACCCCATCGTCCCGGTCAGAAGACATCGATCCCAAATCTCGTTCTGGCGGGTGCTCACACGGACACCGAAGCCGACATCTGGAGCATCGAGGGCGCTGTCGAGAGTGGACGCCGCGCGGCCAAGGTCTTCGAGCCCGATGTGGTCGTCATCGGTCAGCACAAGCCGCTGCCGCTGAAAGCTCTCGCCCACCTCGACGACCGCCTCCATGCCTTGCGTCTTCCGCACGTGCTCGCCGTGATCGCCGCTGCATCGGCCGCAGCAATGGTGCGAGTGGCCCCGGGCACGATCCGCAAGTTCGCCCGGCTCATCGGTCGAGAGAGCTCACGCTGAAGTCGAGAGCACCGAGGTCACCAGGGCTTGGGCCTGGCTCTGTAATTCGCGCAGGTGCGCGGGTCCGCGGAAGCTCTCGGCGTAGATCTTGTACACGTCCTCGGTACCGGACGGTCGCGCCGCGAACCACGCCGATTCGGTCGTCACCTTGAGCCCGCCGATCGCCGCTCCGTTGCCGGGCGCCTCGGTCAGCACTGCGGTGATCGGCTCCCCAGCGAGGTCGCCGGGTGGGACCTGATCCGGTGACATCGAACCGAGCGCAGCCTTTTCTTCGCGAGTCGCCGGCGCGTCGATGCGCTCGTACGTCGGATCGCCGTGCTCGGCGGTCAGCTCGCGGTATCGCTCGCTCGGGCTCGACCCGGTCACGGCGAGGATCTCGGATGCGAGCAGCGCGAGCAGGATGCCATCCTTGTCGGTCGTCCAGACGCTGCCGTCGTGGCGGAGGAACGATGCCCCGGCTGACTCCTCCCCGCCGAATCCGATCGATCCGTCGAGCAGTCCCGGGACGAACCATTTGAATCCGACCGGCACTTCGACGAGTCGGCGGCCGAGGCCGGCCGCGACCCGGTCGATCATCGACGACGACACGAGCG